>NZ_VHTC01000087.1:0-1473 GCF_013048685.1 Vibrio sp. A8-1 | reverse complement strand
TATAGAATTGTTTCAAGTGGTTTAAGTAAAAAGAAGCAGGCTGAATTAGGGATTCTGTGTCAATCTGAAACACGCACATAACAAAGCGTTCAAGAGGGATTCGCAACGCGTAGCATTTTCGTTATGCGTTTTTTATTAGTTTTTAGTGCAATGCGGTGAGTTGGTCGTTGCGTTACTCACCCCTTAACGCGGCGTTAGCCGACATCAGAATGTTGAGTTATGGAGAATAAAGTGAATATAAGGAAAGCGATCAAGCAAGACTCTGATAAGTTACTAGAACTTATTGCACACAAAGCCGAGTTTGATCGAAGTATGAAAGGATTTAATGGTGAAATCTCTACGACCAAAGAGAAGATTGAACGTACTTTATTTGGTGATTATCCGTTTGCTCATGCTTTGCTATTAGAAGTCGATGGGGAAGTTCAGGGATTCGCTTTATTTCATTACCGTTATTCTTCTTTTCGTGGTGAGCCTTCAATTTGGCTTGATGACTTACTAGTTATTGGTGAGCATCGGTCAAAGGGATACGGTGCTAAACTTATGCATGCATTGAAAATGGAAGCTAAAAGTTCATTAACTTCTCATATTTCATGGACAGCTAGCCCATACAACGTAAGAGCACACGAGTTCTACAAGAAGTTAGGAGCAGCAGTTGAACGAATGGATGGTCTTCGTCCGTATTTTAATTGGGTAATGTACGGCTAACAAACGCTTCAAGAGGGACTTCCAACGCGCGGCATTTTTATTATGCGTTGATTTCAGTGGTTTTAGTGTTATGCGGAAACTTGGTAGTAGCGTTGTCAGCCCCTTAAGCGGGCGTTATGTTTACTCGGCTAAAGTTCAAATCGGAGAATATTGTGAATTTAGAAAGTATCCATCATGTAGCGATTATTTGCTCAGATTATCAACGATCTAAGTCATTTTACACGGAAATATTAGGTCTTAAGATCCTTGCCGAAAATTATCGAGAAAGCCGAGATTCATATAAATTAGATTTAGCGTTACCAAATGGTGGACAAATTGAGCTGTTTTCTTTTCCAGAGCCACCGCCTAGATTAAGTAATCCAGAATCTCAAGGTTTAAGGCATTTAGCGTTTGTTGTTAACTCAGTGGAATCGACAGCTAACGAGTTACAATCACATGGAATTGATGTTGAGCCAATTCGAGTTGATGAATTTACAGGTAAACGATTCACCTTTTTTAAAGATCCAGATGGTTTGCCCTTAGAGTTGTACGAAAAATAAACATAACAAGGCGTTCAAGAGGGATTCGCAACGCGTGGCATTTTCGTTATGCTTTGATTTTATTAGTTTTTAGTGCAATGCGGTTAGTTGGTAGTTGCGTTGCTCACCCCTTAACGCGGCGTTATGCTTTATTGAGCCTCAGCAAAATCAATATATAAATTTTAATGGGAAAACTTAGTCTGATTTAGAAATTTTCGTATTCTAATTCATTGATATTATGAGTTTATTG
>NZ_VHTC01000086.1:0-1482 GCF_013048685.1 Vibrio sp. A8-1 | reverse complement strand
TGTCAGTTCTGAGTGAAATCATCACGTCAGTCGTTGAGAAGAAACCGTACCCGAACGTTTTTGATCTATAAACTGCACATGCTTCTTCAGGCATGGTAAGTCAAGATACCTCGGTGAACGCTTACGAGCTTTGATTGGCAAGTACCAACTGGACTGGAAGTACAGATCAATGGCAGTCAACTGAGCTTCACCGCGGGTTCTTATTCCGTTGATACCACGCTTAACTTTACGGTAACGGTCAATGATGGTGAGTTGAGTAGCTCAGCATCCGTTTCAGTCATCGTTTTAGCGACCAGCAATAATGATCAGTGTGACAATCTATGGAAGGCCTCTGCCGTTTATGTCGGTGGTAACCAAGTAACATGGGCTGGTAAAGTGTGGGAAGCCAAATGGTGGACACAAGGGGATGATCCTGCTCAATCCGGTGTTTGGGGGGTATGGAAAGAGATAGGTGTTGCGGACTGCGCTACCCAATAATGCCTTATTACCTCTCAATGAGTGACATTGAGCGGTAGATTGACAGGCTTTGCCTTAGGGTAGGGCCTGTTTCTTTTTTTGCGTTATCTCCTGACAGATGATGCTCAGTTTCTTTACCTCACTCACACAATCGACCCAAATCGCTAACCTTTCTCAATCATGAACTATAATTTTTTGATGCGAATAAACCATTTCGTAGAGAGTCTCTCATTTATTTCTAGCCTAAAAATTATAATGCAGGATGCCGAAAACAAATAAATAAGCGCTTCTCACACGAAGCACGACAAGGTCATAACGGGGATAGCGTATGTTTAAAAACCTTTCACTAAAGAATAAGTTGGCTATCTCAGCCAGTATTGCCATCATCGTCGGTGGCGTATTGGTTGAAGCCGTATCGTTTAATGCCGCACTCGGGCGATTGAGAAGTGGACCCCGATGGTTGGACCCATAAGCTCATTTCTTAAGTGATTGACCCAGCTCATGCTGCGTATCTTTGCCTACCGAAGTAGGCCTCATCAGGAGTGAGGTTATTCAGTCCTTGATGGTTACGCTCTTCATTATAAAACACCATGTAGTTACCGATTTCAAGTTCGGCTTCACGGGGCGTGGTATAAGCCTTTAAGTAAACCTCCTCATATTTCAGGCTTCGCCATAAGCGCTCAATGAAAACATTGTCAACCCAGCGGCCTTTCCCGTCCATGCTTATACGTATGTCATGTTCAATTAACTTCTGTGTGAACTCTGTGCTGGTAAACTGGCTGCCTTGATCTGAGTTAAAGATATCAGGTGGCCCATAATGCTTCAGTGATTCCTCAAGCGCTGCGATACAAAAACTCGTGTCCATGGTGTTGGATAGTCGCCAAGCCAGCACTTTGCGACTATACCAGTCGATAATCGCAACGAGGTACAGGAACCCCTTCGCCATTGGGATATATGTGATATCAATCGCCCAAGCTTGGTTTGGGTAAGTGACTTCGATATCACGCAACAGGTAGGGATACACCT
>NZ_VHTC01000085.1:0-1490 GCF_013048685.1 Vibrio sp. A8-1 | reverse complement strand
TGATCAATCTTAGACACTCTTCGACCATACCAAGCAGCTTTGTACTCTAGCTGCCTGACAATTTCGCCAAAGTTTGCGTCACTAATTGCTTTTGCTAGCTTTTTGTTTTTCAACATGTTTTTAACTCGCAATGACTCGATACAGATCACTTGGTTTTCGTTTATCAGTTTCGTTGTCATTTTATGCGTGAAATCAACACGACAATTTGCAATCTTCTCGTGGATCTTTGCCACGATGATGCGTTGCTTATTGAAATTATTAGAACCTTTCGTCTTCTTGGAAAGTTTACGTTGAGCTTTAGCCAGCTTCTTCTCGTACTTCTTGGTGTATTTGGGATTGTTGAATACAACGCCATCAGAACAAGCCGCAAGTGATTTGATACCAACGTCTACACCCACAGTTTTGCTTGCGATAGGTAACGGTTGAATTTCTGTTTCAACAAGCATCGAAATGAAGTATTTGCCTGTTTTAGTTTTGGACACATAGACGGAAGACGGGCTGCCATTGAACGGTCTTGATAGTTTGACTTTCAATGAATTTTTCATCTTGGCTAAAGTGATTTGCTTTGTTTCAGCGTTGAATTTAAAAGCGTTAGCCATGTAGCAAGCGGATTGCTTACCATGTTTGTTTTTGAACTTAGGATAGCCAAATCCAGATTTGAAAAATGCTTTAAACGCTTTATCAAGATGACGGAGCGATTGCTGTAATGGCACACTTGAGACGTTCTTCAACCAAGAATAATCCGCATCTTTTTTAAGCGTAGTTAAATTTTGATTCCAATCGCTGAAGTTGGTTTTGTTACCTTGTTCATACTGTTCTTTCGAGAAAGCCAAAGCATTGTTGTAAACAAATCGCACGCAGCCAAAGGTATGCTCAAGCATTTCTGCTTGCTCTTTACTTGGCTTAAACCGATATTTGTAAGCTACTAATGTCATTTGGTCTTTCCTGATAAGATGCCTTATTATGGATAGACTTAAACAACAAATCAATAGTTGGTCTAATGACACATAGCCAAGAACATCCGATCCGTCGAGGTCGTCATTGCGTCAGCGCATTACACGCACATTTGGTTTTTGTCACCAAGTATCGGCGGAAGGTGTTCAATGACGAAATACTGATTCGTTTGGAGCAAATATTAAGAGAAGTATGTAACGATTTTGAAGTTGAGCTAAAGGAGTTCAACGGTGAGAAAGATCACGTTCATCTAATGCTTGAGTACCCTCCAAAAGTGCAGTTATCGAAGCTGATCAATTCATTGAAAGGGGTTAGTTCTAGGCTTCTACGGCAAGAGTTCCCTGTCATTCATCGTTACTTGTGGAAAGGGGCGCTTTGGAGTCCTAGTTACTTTGCTGGATCTTGCGGAGGAGCAAGTCTTGAAGTTTTAACTAGGTACATTGAGAGTCAGAATCGTCCTGACTAATTTTTGCTACTTCGTAGCAATGCCTTACATCCTCCCCATAAATGGGGAGGTTTTACGCCAAAATGATAAA
>NZ_VHTC01000084.1:0-1565 GCF_013048685.1 Vibrio sp. A8-1 | reverse complement strand
GTTGGGGTTATACTCATTGTTGGAAGGGTATGAAACATTGAAAATCTATTCGGAACCGCCGTATGCGATCCACGCTTGTACGGTGGTGTGAGAGGACGGCGGGAGTGATCCCGCCTCCTACTCGATTGCACTTCGTGTTGTTTATTGAAGCAAACTCTCTTTTTTGATTTTTTTCTTGATAAAAACCAATCTAATTAATGGCAAACGTTTGCTAATAGTCACGAAATCGCTTGGTTATGAGAGCGGATTAAAATCTTTGTCAAGTGCTCTTTAGCGTTAATGATGATAATGATATTTTAACCACATGTATTTTATTTGTTTATTTTTTGTCAATTATTTATTTGCAACTTGAGTTTTTACTCTATCGTGTTTTTTGTCACAAAAATAAAACATTGATTGAGTTAATATTACAAGCTGTTGTGATTAATCTCACTTGGGGGTGGTTAATATGTGCTCTAAGGAAATGGAATTGTTTGGATAGTTATTGTTTTAACTAAGGCGAGCAGTTAAGGAATATCTAAAATATGCATAGTAATTGTAAAACATTCAGTTTGTCGGTAATGATATTGGCTATGACTGCCAATAGTTCGATTTGGGCTAATACTCTAAATTCTTATAATATCGATGGTAATACCTACTCAAGCAGTATTGTTAAAGGTGTCAATCAATATAATGGAGTATGCAGTCTCTCGACGGCTATAGAATTAACTATTCGTCAAATTCAGGGAGAAGAGGGCCGTTCCCCTTATGTGAATGATGGATTTTGGAGTTCTCAGCCGTATAAGGTGACAGGTGTAGTTGCGCATATTTCCAAAGGCGAAACAGACTGGCGTGGTATTTTCTTGCAAGACAAATACGCATTAGATAGAAAAGGGTCTGATGGTGTTTTTGTTCGTATGAACACAAGACAGCTAGATCCATTGCCTGAAGTTGGTCAAGAAATTTGTCTTGAGGCTCATATTCAAGAATACTTTGGTATGACTCGATTAGCTAACCGAGGTGTACCAAGTAATTATATTACTGAATTTGATGTTATTGATTCAGGGTTTACTCCTCGGGTAACCACACTGCAAGTGCATGAAACTGACTACGTTGGTGAAGGGGATGATCGCCGTTTAGACTTTAGCCGCACCCTAGAGCGTCATGAAGGAATGTTAATTACACTCCCTAAAGACGTTAATCCATTGGAAGATGGCAAGCAAGATATGCGTGTCACTCGCACTTTTAGTTTTGACTTTGGCTCATTTAGGCAAAATATGGTACTTGCTTATGAGCGAGTTAATATGCAGCCAAACCAGTTAAATGTAGCTGGTGGTAAAGAGTCTCAAGAAGCATCAAGAGAGAATCAGCGGCGTCGTCTATTTGTTGAAAGCGATCGTAAAGCTAAAGATGGAGAAATTCCTTATTTCCCAGCGTTTAAAGAAAATCCGAACCAGAACGCTGAAGGATCCCCTCATAAATCACCCAGCGCATAACCATATTGGTGAAGTTGCCGTGTAAGCTCTGCCCCTGCTTCGAGCAGCTCTAACGTTGTAATTTCGTAGTCTGACCTGCGTAGAACTTCC
>NZ_VHTC01000083.1:0-1722 GCF_013048685.1 Vibrio sp. A8-1 | reverse complement strand
GCCCGCTTAAGGGGCTGACAACGCTACTACCAAGTTTCCGCATAACACCGTAACCACAAAAGCCAACGCATAATAAAAATGCCACGCGTTGGAAGTCCCTCTTGAAGCGTTTGTTATGTTTTATTACCTATTGATTACATTGAATTTTTACAATGTTTATTGGTTCAAGCCACTTTAACTCAAAATGATAAACTTGCCTACTTTCAGCAATCATTGATGCAGATAAGATCCCAAACAAGTTGAAGCGAAATAGCTCGTGGAATCAATGAGCCAGCAACACCAAAGAAAGAGACCTTTCAGCAACAATCGAATCTTTTGCGTACACAATTTATCAGAGCAAAACCCGACAAAAACACAAAAGTATCGTTCAACTTTCAATAGCAACCAAAAAGAACAATAAACTCATAATATCAACAAATTAGAACAGGAAACTCTTTAAATTAGACCAGATTTTCCCATTAAAATTTGTGAATTGATCTTGCTGAGGCTCAATAAAACATAACGCCCGGCTAAGGGGTTGACAACGCACTGCCAGACTCAAAAAACACACCGTAAACCCTGAACTTCAATTTTGTACTAAAGCCGCCACGCGTTGGCAATCCCTCTTGAGCCGTTTGTTATAAGCGTGCTTCGTTTTACCATGTTTTATCTAAGTCTTGTGCGTATAAAGAAATAGCTCGCTGATACTCTTTAATTGCATCACTATTCGTGGTCGATACTAGAAGTTCAAGTAGCAATGATATCGCTTCTTTATAGCGTCCCAAGTTGTAGAGGCACATGGCATAGAAAGGCTGAACTTCAATAGAATCAGGGTAGTCACTGAGAGTTTGCTCGAAATAGCTTAACGCCTCTGAATACATGCCAAGGGTTCGATAAGTGCTCGCTAGCCCAAACAAAGCATCAAACCTTTCTACCGACGAAAGTAGACCCGAAAGAGACAACAGATAATGAGCAACCGCTTCTTGCTCTTTACCCTCATTGTCGTACGACCAAGCAATTTGCAAGTGAGCCTTAGCAGAATAACCCTCATCATTTAATAACGTTTTTAGTAAAGCTCTCGACTCTTGATACTTAGCCTTTTTCCGCAATTCAATCGCTTGTTTGATGAGACTTTCCATAATTTTCCTCGAAGCTTATAACGCCCGCTTAAGGGGCTGACAACGCTACTACCAAGTTTCCGCATAACTCCGTAACCACCGAAATCAACGCACAATAAAAATGCCACGCGTTGGAAGTCCCTCTTGAAGCGTTTGTTATGCTTTATTACCTATTGATTACATTGAACTTTTACAATATTTATTACTTGCGCCCACTTTAACTCAAAATGATAAACTTGCCTACTTTCAGCAAGCATTGTTACCGAAAAGATCCCAAACAAGTTGAAGTGAATTAGCCTGAGGAATCAAGGGGTCAACAACACCAAAGGAAGAGACCTTTCAGCAACAATCGAACCTTTTGCGTACACAATTTATCAGAGCAAAACCCGACAAAAACACAAAAGTATCGTTCAACTTTCAATCGCCACCAAAAAGAACAATAAACTCATAATATCAATAAATTAGAATAGGAAAACTTTTAAATCAGACAGAGTTTTCCCCATTAAAATTTATATATTGATTTTGCTGAGGCTCAATAAAGCATAACGCCCGCTTAAGGGGCTGACAACGCTACTACCAAGTTTCCGCATAACATCGTAACCACAAAAATCAACGCATAATAAAA
>NZ_VHTC01000082.1:0-1771 GCF_013048685.1 Vibrio sp. A8-1 | reverse complement strand
AAAACGTGGTGATGACGAACAGAAATCTGATAGTAGGCTGTGTCGACTTGGGTAACCTAGCAATAGATAGAATAGCCCAACGACTCGACGAGAAGTGCGATGCAGTAAATCAGGCATGACCACGAGAAAGAACAACGTCTTACCTCGGGAGATCTTATTATCTGTTTCGGACGAAACTAAGCAGCCAGTGATGGATGCTGATGGGTAATAAGGAGTCAGCAGAAGGCATAGTACCTTGAGGAAGTACAACTTAAGGGAAGGCCGGAACTGAATAGGTCAAGAAGCAGTCGCCAGATATTCAAATCAGTGGAGTAACAGTAACGATGCGACCCATCTCTACGTTCCGATTGGTGAAGCCAAAAGTGGAACTGACGGAAACGAAGCGTAACAAGCTGATTTGGCATAGAAAGAAGGACGAGTCTTGATGGACACCACTCGATTACTCGAACAGATGTTCAGTCCGGGTAATTTAAACGCTGCGACCAAACAGGTGAAGCGCAACAAGGGGTGCGGTGGGGTAGATAGACTGACGATCACAGCGACCTTGGAAAAGCTTCGCCAGTTGGATAATGGGCAGCAACTTCGCCAGTCTTTACTGGATGGAAGTTACCAACCGTCTCCCGTTCTGGGTGTAGAAATCCCCAAGCCAAAAGGTGGAGTACGCCAACTGGGTATCCCAACCGTTCAGGATCGCATCGTACAACAAGCGATGGCACAGCTCCTGACACAGTTGTATGAGCCGAAGTTCTCAAAGAGCAGCTTCGGGTTCAGACCAAGAAGGAGTGCTCATCATGCTTTGTCGAAAGCGAGTGAATACATTCGAGAAGGGCGGGGATATGTAGTCGATATAGATCTGGAGAAGTACTTCGATACCGTCAATCACGACAGACTGATGTATCGGCTGTCTCAAGATATCGCGGATAAACGGGTGCTGAAACTGATCAGGAAATATCTACAAAGTGGTCTGATGCGAAATGGAGTGATAGAGCGAAGACAAAGAGGAACCCCACAAGGAGGTCCTCTGTCGCCGCTGCTCTCTAATATCGTATTGGATGAGCTTGATAAAGAGTTAGAACGTAGAGGTCATAAGTTCTGCCGATACGCAGACGATTGCCAAATCTACGTAGGTAGTGAAGCAGCAGCGCAACGGGTGAAAACCTCGGTTACGGAGTTCTTGGAGCAGACGCTTAAATTACGGGTAAACCGTGAGAAAAGTGCGGCGACCAGAGTGAGTGAGCGTAGCTACTTGGGACACCGCTTCAACGATGATGGTGTGATAGGTATCAGTGATGACGCCATGCATCAAATGAAGAAACGAGTGCGACAAGTCACCAAACGAAATAGAGGACGAACGTTCCCGGCAATCATCAAGGAACTATCGACGTATCTACGAGGTTGGCAGAACTACTTTAAACTGGGCTTAAGGCCGTCATCGATGAGTCACCTAGACAGTTGGATAAGACGCCGACTGCGGTGCTACCGTCTAAAACAGAAAAAGCGGAAATACAGCATAGCGATGTGGCTGATTAGTTTAGGAGTCGCCAAACCTAATGCATGGAAAGTCGCAGGTTCAGATAAAGGATGGTGGAAACTCTCACGGACGCCCCAAGTCAATCAGGCTTTACCCAACAAACGGTTGGAAGAGTTGGGGTTATACTCATTGTTGGAAGGGTATGAAACATTGAAAATCTATTCGGAACCGCCGTATGCGATCCACGCTTGTACGGTGGTGTGAGAGGACGGCGGGAGTGATCCCGCCTCCTACTCGATT
>NZ_VHTC01000081.1:0-1863 GCF_013048685.1 Vibrio sp. A8-1 | reverse complement strand
GAGAAATAAGCCATTAATGTAAACCAAATCAAAAGAGCTGCTAAATGCGATTAAACAATAATGTTCGTTAGACATTGATAAACTTGATCAAATCAACAGCTATGCTTCACAAGAAATCATCAACCAGTAAAACACTCACATTACCACTTAACTTTTAAATTTGTAACACGTTGAATTTAAGAGAAATATAACGCCCGCTTAAGGGGCTGACAACGCTACTACCAAGTTTCCGCATAACACCGTAACCACCAAAATCAACGCATAATAAAAATGCCACGCGTTGGAAGTCCCTCTTGAAGCGTTTGTTATGGCTTGAACTCAAAGCACACGCTTACTTACCTAGCATGACCATTTCCATGATTTTATTGGCTTTTTCAAAATGATCTAGTCGATGTCTCTGAATCCACCAAGTAGCAGCTTCCATTAGTAATTCAGGATCATCATTCTTATTGGCGAAGAAAGCATAAAATGACACACCTACATTCTCACCTTTTTGTGCAATTTTCTTTGAACAAATTTCGATCATTTTGGATCTTAATGAATCGCGCATTCTTTATGCCCACTCATATAGGAATTGATATGCAAAAATACACTTAGCTAAGGAAGATAACAAGAACAACTGTTTATAAACACAGTGTCATTTGTTTTATGAGCCATAACGCCCGGTTAAGGGGCAGCCAACGCCATTACCAAGCTTCCGCATAACACCGTAACCACAAAAACCAACGCATAATAAAAATGCCGCGCGTTGGCTGTCCCTCTTGAACCGTTTGTTATATTTCTGAGACTACCTTTCCGTCAAGACTGTTTACAATTATTATCCTGCTAAACGGTGATTTACAAATATTTTTAGCGATATATTCTATATATTCATCACTACCGTTGTATGTGATTGTGTCCGATAAAACCAACCACCACTCTTCGTAGCGATCTAAATATGGTTCGACTTTCTTTGCTTTCGAAGTGTGACAAAAGTTTACGCTGGCCAACATGACCTGCTTATCATGGTATCCAGCATCTAAATCAATGATACCCGTCAGCAAGAAACCATTGCTGCTATCAACATTGCGTTTTGAAATAATTATTGAAATAGATTGCGATATTTCTATTCTGATTTCATCCCCTGTAAACTCCGAATTATCAATCTCTTTGAGTTTTTCTTTGATAACCAAAGTAGCTTTCGATAGATTACCAAAAGGGCGCTTTATGATAGCTGTAACTGAATATCTATGAGGCTGAGTATCATTACTTCTAGGGGTGTTAATCGCTTTCTTCAACTTCGCAATTACCGATGAAGAATCGCTATCGATAGATCTAGGAGAGCTATGAGTATTAATCATCTTGCTCAACCTCGTCACTTCTACTGCAATTTTATCATCTAAGAGTAGGTCAGGAGGCACGTTACCGTCGGGCTCTCTTTTTATCGAATATCCCTGCCCTGAAAATAAGTCAGCAATAATGTTTTCTTCTCTATTTTCCCGCATTGAACGAACCTCAAAAAGAAATATAACGCCCGCTTAAGGGGCTGACAACGCGACTACCAAGTTTCCGCATAACACCGTAACCACAAAAGCCAACGCATAATAAAAATGCCGCGCGTTGGAAGTCCCTCTTGAAGCGTTTGTTATGTGCGTTTTGTTTATATATCCTTATTAGGTAATGTTATTGGCACCTTAAATATTAGGCAATGTTATTGGCACCTTAAATACAATCCTTGAACTAATACTATCTTTTGTCCTGAGGAATCCCCTGATGATTTTAAGAAAAATCATCAATTTAAGCTGGATACACATCTTGTCATGTGATCAAATGATTTCGCCAAAAAACAACAACCAGACAACAAGATGTGCGAACTCAATATCC
>NZ_VHTC01000080.1:0-1950 GCF_013048685.1 Vibrio sp. A8-1 | reverse complement strand
CATAACGCCGCATTAAGGGGCAGGCAACGCAAACAACTAAACTCAAACTAGCCAGCCGTAACCTCAAATGCTCAACCAAACCAAAACTGCCAAGCGTTGACTGTCCCTCTTGAATGCTTTGTTATGTAACTTTGCTAACCATTTCAAAGCATTATAAAGAAAAACATTGCCAAATATCGTTTAACTTACATGAAAAGTTAGCAGTAACCCACGGAAACCGCATGAACATCACTGCCCTGTAAGGCTTTCGAGAACCTTACTTAAGTAGTTTTCATCCATTGCGCAGTTCATCCGTTTACGTTTGATACCACCTTTAAACGTGGTTTCGCTCTTTAATAGGTTCAAACAGATCTGCCTGATCCTTGCAAAAGCCTCTGCTCGATCGTCCGCTCTAATACGCGAATTGTCCTCACAAAATGCAGTATCAAGTGACCAATGCATGACCTCTACACCCCAGTGAGAACGAGTCGCTTCAAGTAACGTTTGAGCTTCCAATTCTTTAGAGCATATGTAGTAACGAATACTCACATCTTGCTCTGTTGCTACTGCCGATTCTTGTCGAATTGAAGCCACGATGCCCATTGATTTAAGCCCAGGCCATTCATGTTCAATATCACCCAAAACCGACAAATCTCGATTCACTAAAGCCACTCTCGTTTCTATTCTTCCGTGACTTTTTTCTTGAGTACTATAAGAACTACCGTCGAAGTCTTGAAGCATGCTCATTCGAAAATAATCATCAAAGGCTTGCTCAAGCATTCCCTGATTGCCTTTGACCGCCAATAAATAATCCGCTTCTTTATCAAGGATTTTCTGCGCTATTTTCTTTTGGCAGCCCATGGCATCAATCGTAATCAAGCAGCCCTTTACATCTAGCAAGTCTAGTAGCTTGGGGATCGCGGTAATCTCGTTACTCTTAGAATCAACCTTCAGTTGCCCAATGCTCATTCCATTTGCTGTAGCAAAAGCGTTCACCATATGGATCGTTCCCTTGCCTTTCGAGCGGTCATAAGAGCTGCGTAATGTTTTACCGTCGATGGCAATCACTTCACCATCCGTCAGTGTATGGCAGTCCTTCATCCAAGCAATGAAGCTTCTTTGCAAAGCGACAGGATTAATCATACCCATCACACGGGACAACGTATCCGCAGAAGGAATTCCAGCTTCAAAGTGACCATATCGTTTAAGGAAATCTAAGCGAGCATTACCAAAATCGATAATGCCATCCCAGCCATCTTGACCCGACAAAACACCACAAATTGTCAGCAAAATAATGTCTGATAATTTGTGTTCTACTTTGCTTTCTTGTCGATAGTCTTTAATGATTTGGAAATGCATAAATGGGTTGATTAACTCGCTCATATGTAGGCTCCTATATTGTCTAGGAGCTATTACAAAACAACAGAAATGATCTACAAGGTGATCTTAAATTTCATGTCGTTACATTCAATAGTTGGGGTGAGTGATAGGTTCAAAGCTAATTTTTAGCATCTCCGCAGCCCTTATATATCAACGATCTTCATGCGGTTTCCCTGGTTGATTGTCCCTCTTAAATGCTTTGTTATGTAACTTTACTAGCTATTTCAAAGCATTACCAAAAACAGCATCGCCAAACACGATTTAACTTACACGAAAAGTCAGCATTGACCCAGTAGAAAAAACTCTGGCAACTACAAAAGTAACTTGATTCTGCGGATCATGACTATAGACAAGCTGAACGCAAACCCACTTTACCATTAAATGCTGAATAAAGACTCGAAGGACAAGAAGACGAAAACTAAACCAATATGAACACAACTGGGTTTATAAATTAAAAAATAACTAATAAAAAACAATCAGTTAAAAGTATCAAACAGACAAACTAGAAGCTAAGTTCAAAGTAAAGAAATCATAAAAACACTTTAATTTTCAATATATTGTGGTCTTTTTCTCTACGGTTACATAACGCCC
>NZ_VHTC01000007.1:0-168097 GCF_013048685.1 Vibrio sp. A8-1 | reverse complement strand
GTTGGGGTTATACTCATTGTTGGAAGGGTATGAAACATTGAAAATCTATTCGGAACCGCCGTATGCGATCCACGCTTGTACGGTGGTGTGAGAGGACGGCGGGAGTGATCCCGCCTCCTACTCGATTTTTAACTCTTGATATTGAGTGAAAACTAAGTTTTCATATTTGGTTACATTTTGGGCGTGGATGGATTGTGGGAGTAATTATTGCTGTTGTTTGTTGTTAAGCCGCGCTGAGTAAACGATTATCTGCATAAAGTGACGGGATGGCATCTAATCAATACCAGCTTCGAGCCCTATTAATGATCGGAGGGTTTATCCTCTTCCCACTTCAAGTAGTTTAGGTATACTTTCGCTATTGCCCGATACATAAGTGGCGTAAATAAAAGCATAATAAGAAGGTTGGCTAAGATTATGAAAGGTTGGTATCTGCTTTATTGTAAGCGAGGTGAACAAGCAAGGGCAAAGAGCCATCTTGAAAATCAAGGGGTTGAATGTTTTTATCCGCAAATGGAAGTTGAGAAAATTCTTCGTGGTAAAAGAAAAAAAGTACAAGAGCCCGTTTTCCCGTCTTATATTTTCGTGTGTTTTGATTATAAGCAAGGACCAACGTTTACGACGGTCCGTTCAACACGTGGTGTTGTCGATTTTGTTCGTTTTGGCCCTGAACCTAAAGAATTATCGGAAGCATTAATCACCGAGCTAAAAAAACTGGAATATCTACCCGATCACGAGCAACTTGGATTACCAGAAGTAGGGCAAGAAATTGAAGTTAAAGGTGGTCAGTTTTGTGGTATTCGGGCTTTATATCAAGAGCCGGACGGTGAGGCACGCTCTATGATGTTGGTGCAGATGATCAATCAGCCAGTGGTGATCAGTATTGATAATAAAGATTTGGATCTTAAGCATCGCTTAGACAATTGAGCTTGCGTCGTTGAGAGCGTTTGATGATTAAGTAGAAAAGCTCAAGGCGCCATAGAGGCGCCTTGATTATTTATATCGAAGGTTATTAATAAGCTTCATTATGTACGGCTTTTACTGCCCGACCTGAAGGGTCAATGCAGTTTTTGAAAGACTCATCCCATTCTACAGCTTTGGCGGATGAGCAGGCGACGGATGGACCACCAGGTACGCAGCGTGCTGCAGACTCTAATGGGAACAGCTCTTCAAAGATTTCTCGATACACATAGCCTTCTTTGGTTGTTGGCGTATTGTATGGAAAGCGGAATTTAGCCGTTGCCATTTGTTGATCGCTAACTTTCGCTTCTGCGGTTGATTTCAAGGTGTCTATCCAGTTATAGCCGACGCCATCGGAAAATTGCTCTTTTTGACGCCAAGCAATGGAATCCGGTAAATAGTCTTGAAAGCATTCGCGTAAGATGTGTTTTTCCATCTTACCATTACCACACATTTTGTCGGCAGGGTTGAGACGCATCGCGACATCAATAAACTCTTTGTCCAAGAACGGTACTCGTCCTTCAACGCCCCACGCCGCGAGTGATTTATTCGCTCGAGCACAATCAAATAGGTTTAATGCGAGCAGCTTACGGACGGTTTCTTCATGAAACTCTTGCGCATTCGGCGCTTTATGAAAGTAAAGATACCCGCCAAATATTTCGTCAGCGCCTTCACCCGATAGCACCATTTTTATGCCCATCGCTTTAATTTTTCGTCCGAGTAAAAACATCGGTGTTGAAGCGCGAATGGTCGTCACATCATAAGTTTCAATGTGATAAATCACATCACGAATCGCATCCAGCCCTTCTTGAATGGTATAGGTCATTTCATGATGTATTGTGCCGATTTTTTCAGCCACTTCACGAGCGGCTTTTAAATCAGGTGCGCCTTCTAGACCAATGGCAAACGAGTGCAGTTGAGGCCACCACGCAGCCGATTGTTCATCATCTTCAATACGCATCGCGGCGTAACGTTTGGCAATGGCTGAGGTGATAGAAGAATCTAACCCGCCAGATAATAATACGCCATAAGGTACATCGGTCATTAACTGGCGTTTGACCGCCGCTTCTAACGCTTCCGTGAGTTCTTTTTTACTCGATATATTCCCTTTTACAGCATCATATTCAGTCCAATCGCGTAGGTAATAGCGGTAAGGTTCTGGATCGGTTGAACGAAAGTAACTGCCAGGAGGGAATTCACTGATCGATTTACAAACCGGCACTAATGCTTTCATTTCTGAGGCGACATAGTAGTTGCCATGCTCATCGTGACCTTGATAGAGCGGGATGATGCCAATATGGTCGCGGCCAATTAGGAATTGATCTTTTTCCTGGTCATAAAGAGCAAAAGCAAAGATACCATTGAGTTCTTCGAGTAATTCAGCGCCTTTATCTTGGTAGAGGGCTAAAATGACTTCACAATCGGAATCGGTTTGAAAGTCGTATTTATCTTGATAGCGGGCACGAATTTCTTTGTGGTTATAAATTTCACCATTAACGGCAAGAATAAGTTTTTTATCAGGGCTATACAGTGGCTGAGCACCGCTGTTTAGACCGACAATCGCTAAGCGCTCATGAGCAAGAATAGCGCGCTCAGAGGTGTAAATACCAGACCAGTCGGGGCCACGATGACGTAGTTTTTTAGACATTTCTAAGGCAATTGTCCGTAATGCACTGGCGTCGCTTTTGATGTCTAAGATACCAAAGATAGAACACATACCGCTTCCTTAATTAGATGATGTTTAATCAGATGACTTTAATTTGCCATTTTGGTTAAAAAAGGCAACACTTCTTTGTTTAAATAATTAATAGTTGCTTGTTGTGGTGAATTTTTTCTAATTTAAATTGCTTTTCAGTGAATGAGTTCTAATTTGCGTCTAATAAATCAGCAATGAAGGTGTGAGAAAGGTTAATTAGAAAGGCGATATCCCCAATCGCGTTGATGACAACGTTCATGGGGAGAGAAAGTGAATAGTTGATCTGACTTGATTAATGTGGCGAGTTGAGCACGACAACGAGGATCAATAGACCTTAGTCTTCGAGCAATTTCTGGAGTAAAACGCCATTAAGCATGGCTCGTTTTATCATAGCAAAAGCCCCAATCGTGGGTCGCTTGTCAATCGTTGATGCCACAATAGGTAACTGACGATGAAAAGCCTGTAACGACTGATTTTCAACATTACGTAAAATAGCCGGAAAAATAACCTCTTGAGCCGCAGTAATATCACCCGCGATGATGACTTTCTGAGGGTTAAATAAGTTAATCGTCATGGCTATTGCTTTACCAAGTTGATTACCGACTTGCACTAGGGCTTGCTTCGCTAGCTCATCATCTTGCAAAGCGTGTTGACAGATATCGTCAATGGTTACTTTAGGCAGATCAGATAAACTTGATTTGTAACCTTGAGCAAGCCGTTTCTTGACACGAGCGACGATGGCTGGATTGCTGGCGACGGTTTCTAAGCAACCAAAATTTCCACATTGACACTGTTCACCAAGAGGATCGATTTGGATATGGCCGATTTCGCCAACGTTGCGGTTAGTTCCTAGAAAAACGTGTCCATTGACAATGATTCCAGCTCCTGTACCACGATGCACGCTGACTAAAATAGAATCTTGACAGTCTTGGCTCGCGCCAAAGTAGTGTTCTGCCAGCGCCATGCCACGCACATCATTACCGACAAAACACTCAACATGAAAGTGGTCTCGAATAATATCGCCAAGCCCAAGCGCATCAATTTCAATATTGGGCATATATTCAACAACCCCGAGTTCAGGGTTAACGAGACCGGGTAAAGCAATACCAATCGCAATTAATTGTTTAATATTACTTTGTTGTTGGGCAAGAAAGGCTTTTAAATGATGAATTAACCCTTCGATTAGCTGAGGTTGATGAGCGTAATGAAACTCATAGGAAGAGCAAGCCAGTTCTTGGCCTCCCAAATTATACAGGCCCAGCTGAATATAATCGCGACCTAATCTGACGGCGATAGAATGAAATGGTTCGACTTCCGTGGTTAAAGAGATCGCACGTCGTCCACCGGTCGAGGCTTGCTGTGCGACTTCTTTAATCAACCCTCTTTCTAGGAGTTGGCGGGTTATTTTTGTCACACTTGCTGGTGCAAGTTGACTGACATCGGCAACTTGGATGCGCGAAATTGGCCCCTGTTGGTCGATTAAGCGATAAACAGCTGCGCTATTGAGCTGCTTAACGAGATCTACATTACCTATTTGTCCGCCATTCATGATTACTTTTGCTCGTATTGTCCATTCACTACTGTCGCTTTTACATTGAAGTCACGGTCAAAAATGGTCAGGTTAGCAATATAGCCTGGTTTAATGCGACCTAACGTCTTATCAACACCGATGGCTTTCGCTGGATATAAGCTGGCCATCCGCAATGCTTCATCTAAAGCGATTCCGACATGCTCAACCGTATTTTGGACTGCTTCAATCATCGTTAAGGCTGAGCCGCCAAGTGTACCGTGTTCATCAACACACTTGCCGTCTCGGTAATATACTTTCTTACCGACAAAAATAAAGTAATCCATTTCAGCGCCTGCAGGAGCTGTGGCATCGGTCACTAATACGAGCTTATCGCCTTTTATTTTGTGAGCAATACGGATGTTAGCGTAATCAACATGAAAACCATCAGCGATGACCCCCGTATAGACTTCGGGTGTGTCATAAATAGCACCAACAACGCCGGGTTCACGACCAGCCATCGGTGTCATTGCATTGAAAAGATGGGTTGCGAAAGAGATACCTGCAGCAAAGCTTTTACGCGCTTCCGCATAAGTGGCATTGCTGTGGCCGATAGAAACAATAATGCCCGCGTCAACGAGTTGCTCAATATGTCGCAAGTCATTATTTTCTGGTGCTAAGGTGACTTTAGTAACGACATCGTTATTTTGACAAATGAAGTCAATCATCGCTTGATCTGACTGACGAATGAAATCGACACTATGAATGCCTTTTTTCATTACATTCAAATAAGGCCCTTCTAAATGCAGACCGAGAGATTGATGTGGGTATTTTTTTTGGTACTCACGTTGTGCGCTGATGGCTTGTTGAATATCGTGATCTGACGAAGTAATTAATGTCGGGAGAAAACTAGTACAACCGGATTTTAAGTTCGCCTGATGCATTACTTGGATGGTATCTGCCGAGATTTGATCATTAAACATCACGCCACCACAGCCATTGAGTTGCAAATCAATAAATCCAGGACAGAGATTAGCACCATGGAGATCAACATGATTGATCGTGGATGGAAGTTGATTTATCGGACAGATAGCTTGAATGATGTCGTTATCCACGATAACGGCATGATCAGTTAACTTATCACTACCAGTGTAGATTTTGCAGTTTGTGAGCGCATACATAATCAGTTAATCCTTATCTATCGGGGGGAGCATTCATTGTGTTGATACCCTTGCGACTTGAAGTCTGCGTACTGTTACTCAAAACGATAACAGCCATGGTGATTTAGCGGGAGGTTATCGAGGCCAGCCGATAAGTGAAGATAGTGGTATGGCCTACTTTTTCTCCCAGTAAGTCGGGTATCTCAACTTCAATTAGTTCGCGAAATATCTATCAATCGTGTGCTTACCAAAATCGTAAGCAAAAATAAGTTTTTGAAAACCTTGTTATATAAAGAAATCATCACTGAATAGGTTATCGATTTGGCAAATAATCTATCTTTGACTGGTGCTTTATAAGCTATCTTCTTGATTAAGGATAGCGGCAAAGGTTTGTTTTTTTATATGGTAAAATAAGCTTTATGATCCTGCTAGCAAAATTGCTCGATTTCGCTGCTTTCTGGTGATTATGATCACAATTGATAAGGTTTTAATTTGCGGAGCAAAATTAATGTCATAAACTGACAGTGACTAAATTGGGCGATCAAAATAAGTAGCTCAACATATACAAAAATCCTATAGGGGGAACTTAAGGTGAATATTCTTGGATATTTTCAAAAAGTAGGTAAGGCCCTGATGGTGCCTGTCGCGACATTACCTGCGGCAGCCATTTTGATGGGGGTTGGCTACTGGATTGACCCAACGGGTTGGGGTGCAAACTCCGCCTTAGCGGCATTCCTAATTAAAGCGGGTGCAGCGATTATTGACAATATGTCAGTACTGTTTGCAATTGGTGTCGCATTCGGGATGTCAAAAGATAAAGATGGCTCAGCAGCCTTGGCGGGCTTCGTTGGCTTTTTGGTGGTGACAACCCTGCTGTCGCCTGGATCGGTAGCACAGATTCAAGGTATTGATTTAGCAGCTGTTCCTGCAGCTTTTGGTAAAATCAATAACCAATTTGTCGGCATTCTGGTCGGGATTGTTTCGGCAGAAATTTATAATCGCTATTCAACGGTTGAGTTACATAAAGCGCTCGCCTTTTTCTCTGGTAAGCGTTTAGTCCCCATTTTAACCTCATTTGCCGGTATTCTTATCGCTTTTGTATTAATGTACGTTTGGCCTGCCGTTTATGGGGGGTTGGTTTCTTTTGGCGAATCTATCCAAGGTTTAGGTGCGACAGGTGCGGGTATCTACGCATTTTTCAACCGTCTATTGATCCCTGTGGGTTTACACCATGCCCTTAACTCTGTGTTTTGGTTTGATGTTGCGGGTATTAATGATATTCCGAACTTCCTTGGTGGTGCAAAATCGATTGCTGAAGGCGTCGCTATTCCTGGCGTGACCGGGATGTATCAAGCGGGTTTCTTCCCGATCATGATGTTTGGTTTACCCGGTGCAGCGCTGGCTATTTATCATACATCTACGGCTAAGAATAAAGAAAAAGTAGCAGGCATTATGATTGCAGCAGGTTTTGCCTCTTTCTTTACTGGGGTGACAGAGCCGCTAGAGTTCTCGTTCATGTTCCTTGCTCCTCTACTGTACCTCTTGCACGCGGTACTCACTGGTTTGTCGGTATTTATTGCTGCTTCAATGCAGTGGATCGCTGGCTTTGGTTTCTCCGCTGGTTTGGTCGATATGGTATTATCTTCACGTAACCCGCTAGCCGTACAGTGGTACATGCTGATTGTTCAAGGTTTAGTATTCTTTATTATCTACTATGTGGTTTTCCGTACCGTAATTTTGAAGTTTGGTTTAAAAACTCCGGGTCGTGAAGATGATGACGAAGCCGTGAGCTCGGTTAAAGGTTCACAAGAGTCTTCTGAATTAGCAAAACAGTACTTAGAAGTACTTGGTGGCCATGAAAACTTATCGAATATTGATGCTTGTATTACTCGTTTACGTTTAACCGTAAAAGATATGTCAATCATTGATGAGAAACAGTTAAAAGCATTAGGCGCAATAGGCGTGGTTAAATTAGGGACCAATAATTTACAAGTCATTCTTGGTCCTTTAGCGGAAATCATTGCTGGTGAAATGAAATCGATAGATTCCAAATCACAACAATAATCTCTCAATCGCAGAGCGAGCTGATCACTACGGTGAGCGGCCTCAATGGCTGGTGATTATTCTGAAGCCTTCACATTAGTGAAGGCTTTTGTTTTGCTTGCGAAAAGATCCTGATTGACATCGTTAGGGTATAAAACGATAGATTAGGTCACTTATACCACCAGTTCTGGTAAATATTCGTCTGAAAACCGCAGTTTTTATTGTGAAATAGGGCGGAATTGTGGATGATTGGTGGTAATACCTATGTTGAGTTGGAGATCGCCAACTCATAACGTAGAAAATCATTTCTGACAATACTAATAAATTTTTGAGGTGCTATAGATGAGTGAAGCTGAGGCTCGTCCATCGAATTTCATTCGCCAAATTATTGATAAAGATTTAGCGGATGGTAAACACACTAGCGTACAGACTCGTTTTCCGCCAGAACCGAACGGTTATCTACATATTGGTCATGCGAAGTCGATTTGTCTGAATTTTGGTATTGCCCAAGACTATCAAGGCCAGTGTAATCTGCGTTTTGATGACACCAACCCAGAAAAAGAAGATCTTGAATACGTTGAATCCATTAAAAAAGACGTTAATTGGCTAGGCTTTGAGTGGTCTGGTAATGTTCGTTATTCATCCGATTACTTCGATCAACTGTATTTGTACGCAGTAGAACTGATCAATAAAGGGTTGGCTTATGTTGAAGAGCTGACTCCTGAGCAAATTCGTGAATACCGTGGAACATTAACTCAAGCGGGTAAAAATAGCCCATATCGTGATCGTCCGATTGAAGAAAACCTGGCTTTATTTGAAAAAATGCGTGCTGGTGAGTTTGCAGAGGGCCAAGCTTGTCTTCGTGCAAAAATTGATATGGCGTCTTCATTTATGGTGATGCGTGATCCGGTGTTATACCGCGTGCGTTTTGCAGAGCATCACCAAACCGGCGATAAATGGTGCATTTATCCGATGTATGATTTTACGCACTGTATTTCTGATGCGCTCGAAGGCATTACTCACTCATTGTGTACTCTGGAATTTCAAGACAACCGCCGTTTGTACGACTGGGTATTAGACAACATCACCATCGATTGTCATCCAAGACAGTATGAATTCAGCCGTCTAAATCTAGAATACACGGTGATGTCAAAACGTAAGCTCAATCAGTTGGTGGTTGAAAAGCTGGTCGAAGGGTGGGATGACCCACGCATGCCGACCATCTCTGGTCTGCGCCGTCGTGGTTTTACTCCTGCTTCTATTCGTGAGTTTTGTAAGCGTATTGGGGTCACTAAGCAAGACAATATGATCGAGTTTAGCTCTCTTGAGTCTTGTATCCGTGACGATCTCAATGAGAATGCACCTCGTGCTATGGCTGTACTTGATCCAGTGAAAATTGTCATTGAAAATTTTGCTGAAAATAGTGTTGAGCCGCTTACGGTTGCCAATCATCCTAATAAACCAGAGATGGGTGAGCGAGAAGTGCCTTTCACGCGTGAAATTTGGATTGAACGTGAAGATTTTCGTGAAGAAGGCAACAAAAAATATAAGCGTTTGGTCTTAGGTAAAGAAGTGCGCCTACGAGGTGCTTATATCATTAAAGCTGAGCGTATTGAGAAAGATCAACAAGGTAACATCACAACCATTTACTGCACTTATGATCCAGACACGCTGGGCAAAAATCCAGCCGATGGACGTAAAGTCAAAGGGGTTATTCATTGGGTTTCAGCAGATAAAGCCTTGCCTGCTCAATTCCGTTTGTACGATCGCTTATTTACGGTGGCAAATCCTGCCGCGGCAGATAACTTTGCGGCAACAATTAACCCTGACTCATTGATCACCATGCATGGTTTTGTCGAACCAAGCTTGAAGGATGCTCAGCCTGAATTTGGTTATCAGTTTGAACGTATGGGATATTTCTGCGCAGATATCAAAGACTCGCGACCTGATTCGCTAGTTTTTAACCGTACGGTTGGTTTGCGTGATACTTGGGCAAAAATAGACCAAGAGTAAGCCGCTTTACGTCTATCTACGGTGATTTACACCAAGCCAACCGACTTTTAGGTTGGCTTTTTTATTGGTTTTCTTTCTCATGTGATGCTTCGAGGGGGATGTCTGCTTGCTCCTATCGGAATCTTCAAGTAGCTTAGAATCAGGGGTAAGGTAAGAAAAAGAGCGGGTCTGCCAGATATTTGTGTGAGATTCCTGCGATTATTGTAGGTAAGGCACATTTTTTGTATTAGTCCCTATAGTTTTACTGGGGTAATCCGATATATTTAACAGATCGTTGTATTCCCATCTTACTTAACGTTGCAGCGGTGTTAGGCTGCATTAGTTTGGTTTGTTTATGTTCACGGAGATTCACGCACTTGCCGTCTACCTGCATTGTTAAGTTGTTTAGGTCATATTCATTTTTAAAGCACAGAGCTGAGCCTTTTATGCGTCAATTTTTTAAGCGATGGCTGTTGCCATTAACGATCGCCGCCGTGACTCAGACTTCTATCGTTAGTGCAGAAGTCATTCGTCTCATCGGCCCAAACGGTGAAGTGCAATCTGCTCCGCGTTTTAGTCGTGATATGGGACAAAATACCACCAACAATTCTGAGCCTTCACGCTTTTTCGGCCCCACATCGCCCCAAGACACATTGTGGTCTATTGCAACGCAATTAAGGCCATCAGCGAATGTTTCAGTTCAGCAAACGTTATTAGCCATTTATCGTTTAAACCCTCAAGCGTTTGAAAATCAAAATATTCATAGTTTATTGCCCGGAAGCACTCTGCGGATACCATCGATAGAACAGATTAATCGTTCGTCAACGCAAGAAGCGATCACGATTATGACGGCTCATCAAGCGCGTTTAACGGGAGCACCAGAACCAGCGGTCGCGGCTGTCCCAACGCCTGCACGTCCTCCAGTCGCACCACCCGTTACGGAAGCATCACCGCTGGTTGAACAACCGGCGCCAAGCGTTGCTCCTGATCCAATCCCTGCACCTGCGTCACTCACTGACGTTGCGCAAGCCGAACTTCTCGCTTTAGAAGAAAAAAATCATCAGTTACGACTTCTATTAGCACAAATGCAATCTGAGGTGAGTGAGTTAAAGCATGAATTGGGTGATGACAATCGAATCCGCGCTGAAGTTGAACGCTTATTAAATGAAGACCGACGTAATAATCAACAAGTTCAGCAAGGCCCTTCTACGTGGGAGGAATTATTATCCAGTACTTGGTTTGTCGCGCTATTAGCACTGATACCCGGTTTACTGATTGCGGGTATAGTCATGCTTCTATTGAGTCGCCGCTCGAAAGCCGATCAGCCAGAGCCGGTTCAATCATCAACAGAAGAGAAAGTCGCTCCGCCACCAGTTGCTCCAGTTTTACCTGAAGAGGGAGAAGAGCTAGGAGACGATGATCTTTTACTTGATGATGATCTCTTCGGTGAATCTGACAGTAGCGAAATATTGTACGGCGATGATATGGCTGAAGAAGAGGATGTCTTTGCTTCTCTTGATGAAGGCGATATGGATTTAAATCTTGACGAAGATGACGATCCTTTCGCTGGTATTGATGACGATGGTGATTTGGATACCAATTTTGCCGATTTAGCGGAAAATCAGCCATCAAGTGATGAACTTGATGAAGAAGACTTTGATCTCGCAGAAGAAGACCCACTGTCTCAAGACGCGATGGATGCTTTATTAGCCGGTGACGAGGATGAGCTTTTATCAGGCAATGAAGTTGATCAAGCGTTACTTGATGAGTTACTCATGGAAGCTGAGGTCGATGATGCGGAGCTTGACTTAGATAGTCAACTTGATGAGCTTAAAGCAGACAGTATTGATAGTGAGCCTGAGCTTACCTCAGATGAAGAGCTGGACTCGCTTTTAGACAGCATTCAATCACAAACGACAGAGTCAGATCAAGCTGATGAAGTATTGGACGACTTATTAGATGGTTTGGTTGGGGACGATCTGGATCTTTCGTTGGACGATGACAGTACCGAATTACTCGATGAATTATTGGTGAGTGAGGAGTTATCAGAACAAGATTTAGATACCGCTGTTGATAAATTACTTGATGAACTACTCGATGAATCTGACGTTGATGAAGCGCTGTCATTTAATCACGACAGCCCGACATTATTAGATGAATGGATTGATGAGCAAGAGCCAAAAGTAGAGAGCAATGAGTCCGTCGAATCTGATCCACAAGAAGCGATCAATGTATCATTGGATGATGGAACGGAGTTTCTCGATGAACTACTCGAAATTGAGCAGCAGGCTGAAGTTGAAGATAGTGAGTTCGATAGCAATAACTTTATCGATGATCTGATCAGTAATGCTCCAGCACAAGATCCGTTACTTGATGATATTCATCTTGAGGATAAGGATGAATCAACGCTTAACCAGCCAGTTGAGGAAGAGGAATTTGATTTTGATCCTCAGATTGAAGGGGGAGAAGCGGCTAGCGCGAGTGATCCAGAACCGCTAGCGAATGAATTTGGTGTTCCACAAGATGAAGATTGGTTGGTTGATGATGAAGATCCCGAACCGATAGAGCCTTTAGATGCACCATCGCCGAGTATCGATGAAGCCAAACAAGAGGTCTCTGCGCTTGATGGTGAAGTCAGCGAACCTTCTACCAAAACCGATACACCTGAAGAAATACTAGAGGTTGAAGAAGGGGAGAAAACAGATGTTGAATCGAGCTTTGAAAGTGAAGATCAAGCCTCTATTGCGACCGATGGTGAGCCACAAGCTACGCAAAGTGACCCTACTGAGTCAGAGAATGAGCCGTTAATCGAGCAAACCGAGGTTAGCGATGTTGCTCATTTAATCGATGAAGAGCCTGATGCGCCAGTTTTACCAGAAACAGAGGGGCCGCTAAGCATTGATGAGAGTGAGCTTGCCGAGTATACCGAGCAAGACGCCTTGGCGGATTTAGACGATGATATTGAGCAACTCGATACTGACTCGGTGACAGAGCCATCGAGCGTTACTACTGATACTGAAGACGCCGATGAGAATGATGCTGTTCAACCGGAACAGCACGTACCAAGTGAAGAAGAGTCATTATCCGTTGATAGCGATGAGTTAGAGAATGATGACTCAGATCCAGAGCCGGAAAGCAGTCTTGTCAATCAGGTAGCAGATCAAGATACGCTTGAAGAGCAACCAGAAACGCAAGTAGATCAAGCGCCGTCATTTGATTTGGATTCGATGTTAGAAAGTGTCGATGACGATGATCGGCTGAGTGATATTGAGCAGCTTGAACCCCAGCAGTCTGATTCTGATAGTGAGGATATCGCCTTTGATGCCGCTCTAGAGACCATTGAGGATCAAGACCCTGAATCGATTGATGAGAATGGTCAGCATGCTGAACCGTCGGAAGATGGTCCATTAAATATTGATGAAAGTCAGCTTGCTGAATATACCGAGCAAGATGCCTTAGCCGATACGGAATTTGAAACCGAATCAGAGGTTATTTTTGATGGTGATGAAGATGCTGCTGAACTTAATGACATCATGGCTAACTTTGATCAACAAGATGAGTTACAGACACCACATCAGGTTGCTGAACACTCAGACTTGACGGATCAGCAAAACACCGCTTCAATCCCTGCAGAGCCAGAGCCAGAGCCAGAGGATCAAAATGATGAGCCGATTGATTTCGCTACGTTATCCAGTAAGGCGTACAATGAGCAACAATTTACGGATTTATTGAATGACCCAATGGCCCGTCCAATGGATCTGTTTAATTCGCCGTTAGATGCTAAAACCATTGACAGTGCAGGCATGGATATTGATGCCATGTTACAAATGGGTGGAGAAGACTGGAATGGTTTTAGTTTAACCGAGGATCAAAAAGCCGTTATCCCTGATGAGATACCGGAAGAAGATCAAGCGATCTGGCAAGAGGAAATACAAAATCAGCAACCTGAAGTTGAAGTGGAAAATTGGGAAAATCAGGAAGATGTAGTTGATTTTTCACCTGAAAAGCGTGAGTTCATGACCGTTGATGAGTTGATGGCTCAAGTAGAAAGGGATGAAGGCTCGATAAATCCTGATGATGAAGCGCTTAAGCTGGATGTCGGTTTAGATGAATTTCCTGATGTGCTTGGAGATATCACTGATTTTGATGTTGACAATAATGCCGAAGCGGCCGGTAAGCTTGATTTAGCGAAAATTTACTTGGAAATGAATGACAGTAAAGGAGCAATCAAGTTACTGGAAGAAGCGATCGTTGATGGTGATGATGAAATTCGTCGCCAGGCAAAATACCTTATTGATAGGATCAATGGTCGACAATAGCCTGTAAAGATGGATGACTTTCGCGGCGTAGGTGTCTTCACGTTGTTTGGCGATCAGTATATACTGCCCGCCCCATTTTCAATGAGAAACAGAACATGAGAATTGCTCTGGGTATTGAGTACGATGGTACCCATTACTTTGGCTGGCAACGGCAACGAGACGTCATTAGCGTACAGGAAAAGCTTGAAAAAGCTCTGTCGATTATCGCGAATCATCCGGTAGAGGTTCAATGTGCTGGACGTACCGATGCAGGAGTGCATGGTACAGGGCAGGTTGTCCACTTTGATACGACAGCTGAACGTAACATGGCTGCATGGACGATGGGTGCTAACGCTAACTTACCGAAGGATATCGCTGTTCGATGGGCGAAAGTGGTTGCCGACGATTTTCATGCTCGTTTTAGTGCGACGGCGCGTCGTTATCGATACGTTATCTATAATCATACTTATCGCCCGGGGATCCTATCTTCGGGAGTAAGTCATTATCATCCAGAATTAGACGTTCAGCGAATGCAGCTGGCAGGTCAATATTTATTGGGTGAAAATGATTTTACTTCTTTTCGAGCGGTACATTGCCAGTCTCGTAGTCCTTGGCGTAATATTATGCACCTGAATGTTTCTCGCCATGAGCGTTATGTTGTCGTTGATATAAAAGCGAATGCTTTTGTTCATCATATGGTGCGTAATATTGTCGGTAGTTTGATTGAAGTCGGACGTGGAGAGAAAGAACCACAATGGATAGAGTGGTTATTGGCAGCCAAAGATCGCAAATTAGCTGCCGCAACGGCCAAGGCTGAAGGCTTGTATCTCGTTGCTGTCGATTATCCTGCGCAGTTTGAATTACCCAAAGCGCCACTGGGGCCGCTATTTTTAGCAGAGAATTTGAACTAACTGGAGCAAATAGCTTCCAATACACAGATGCATATTGATTGGGCAAAGAAATAGGTACAACCAGTTTTTTGTCTACAGTTGCGGTTTTGTATGCTTTAATCCCACGCGTTTATGTCTAATTTATATCTTTCGCACTAGCGCGGGAGATGAGAAAGTAAAAAGGTCTTGCATGAGTTGGCTTGAAAAGATTTTAGAAAAAAGCAACATTGTCAGTTCACGTAGAGCGTCTATTCCTGAAGGGGTATGGACTAAATGTACCTCTTGTGAAGAAGTGCTGTACTACGCTGAGTTGGAACGCAATTTAGAGGTTTGCCCTAAATGTAACCATCATATGCGCATGAAAGGGCGTCGTCGTCTAGAGACCTTTTTAGACGAAGATAACCGCGAGGAAATCGCTCAAGAGCTTGAGCCACAAGATAAGCTTAAGTTTAAAGATACTAAGCGTTACAAAGAACGTTTAGCGGCTGCGCAAAAAAGCAGTGGCGAGAAAGATGCACTCATCGTGATGAAAGGGCAGGTGATCGGTGTTCCGGTTGTTGCTTGTGCGTTTGAATTCTCCTTTATGGGCGGATCAATGGGTTCCGTTGTTGGTGCACGTTTCGTGCGTGCAGTGGATGCGGCGATTGAAAATAATTGCGGGTTAGTCTGCTTTTCCGCCAGTGGTGGAGCGCGTATGCAAGAGGCCTTAATGTCATTAATGCAAATGGCCAAGACCAGTGCGGCGCTGCAGCGTTTAACAGAAAAAGGCTTACCTTATATTTCGGTGATGACTGACCCAACGATGGGTGGTGTATCTGCGAGTTTGGCGATGTTAGGTGATATTAATATTGGTGAACCGAAAGCCTTGATTGGTTTTGCTGGACGCCGCGTGATCGAGCAAACTGTGCGTGAAGATTTACCTGAAGGTTTTCAGCGCAGTGAGTTTTTGCTTGAACATGGCGCAATAGATATGATCGTCGATCGTCGTGAAATGCGTCAACGTGTGGCGGGATTGTTAGCCAAAATGACCAATCATGCTTCTCCTCTGGTGGTTTCTGTGAACGCAGCGCCAAACGAAGAAACATATTCTGTACCAGAAGCGGATAAAAAAGGGTAAAGTAACCACTAACAAAGCCAAGCATAACTATGGTTCTACGTTAGATGACTCAATACTCTATTCCTCAAGCCACATCGCCACTTACGGTGTGGCTTGAGTATTTATCTCATATCCATACCTCGGCCATTGATCTCGGCTTAGAACGTGTTCAAACGGTTGCCGAGAAAGCGCAACTCACCAGACCATCTGCTACCGTCATCACGGTTGCGGGTACGAACGGTAAAGGCTCAACATGCGCCCTAATGGAAAGTATTCTTCTCCAAGCCGGCTACTCGGTTGGTGTGTACAGCTCCCCTCATCTTATTCGTTACAACGAGCGTGTACGGATTAACGGTCACGAACTTCCGGATTCAAAACATACCCAAGCCTTTGCTTACATTGAAACTCAACGTGGTAATACTACATTGAGCTTATTTGAGTTTGGCACTCTAGCCGCGCTGCGTCTTTTTCAAACTGAGCAGGTCGAGGTGATTTTGCTTGAGGTTGGATTAGGTGGACGATTAGATGCAACTAATGTTGTCGAGCATGATGTCTCGGTGATCACCAGTTTAGCGATTGATCATGTGGATTGGCTCGGTGATGACATCAACGTGATTGGTTTCGAAAAAGCAGGTATTTTCCGTTCAGGAAAACCAGCGATTTGCGGGCAACCTTCTCCACCTGCAACGGTGGCGGCTCATGCTGATGATATTAGTGCGACATTCTATCTGGTCGGTATTCAATATTACTTTGAGACGTTATCGAGTTCATCATGGCGTTGGCGCAGTGGATCATTTGAACTCAGTGATTTACCGATTCCGACATTGCCTCTTGCCAATGCTGCTACAGCCTTAATGGCATTAGGCTGCTCTGGACTTGATATTAGTGACATTGATGTGAGCGAAGGATTACGTAAAGCCAATTTGGCCGGACGTATGCAAGTATTACAGACTCAACCGACGATTTTGTTGGATGTGGCACACAACCCACATTCGGCTGACTATCTTGTCTCGCAATTAGAGCAGCGTTATCCACAGCAAAAAGTGCATATGGTGCTCGGAATGTTGCATGACAAAGACATTAAATCGACTATCGAAGCACTGACCCCAGTCGTGAAGGATTGGTATCCAGCTTCTCTTTCTGGTCCTCGCGCCGCAAGTTCACAAGAGTTAGTGCATTATCTAACCCCGACTCAACGTCAATATTCATCGCCAGTGGAAGCTTTTGAAGCTGCGTTGACCAAGGCACAAAGCAATGATGTTATCGTGGTTGCTGGATCCTTTCATACCGTGGGTGAAGTCCTTGAGCATTGGCAAGGTAAAGGAGAATAAATGGCCAGTAAATTTCAAAGCCGCTTAGTCGGTACGATCATTTTGGTTGCGATTGGTGTGATCGTATTACCCGATCTCTTGGACGGTAAAAAAATGCACTATCAAGAAGACGTTGCTAGCATTCCGCTAAGGCCTGAACTCGATAGTGATATTGAACGGTTTGAGATTCTTGATCCCATAGAAGATCAGGTGGCTTTGCCCGACTCTCCAGTCACCGTCACTGAATCGCCTACAGCAATACCGAAAGAGGCAAGTCATCAAACCGTTACGACGACCACACGTCCTGTGATTGAAAAAAATGATTATCAAGATAGCGCTTGGATCATTCAATTGATGGCACTGAGAAATGCAGAAAATGCTAAAAATGTGGTTGCTGACTTACAACGACGTGGTTATCAGGCACACACAAAACAAGAAAACGATTTTACGCGTGTCATTATTGGGCCTGATGTTTCAAAAAGTAAGTTAGAAAATCAGTTAGTGGAATTAGAGAAAATAACTGGCGCTAAAGGTCAGTTACTTAAATTTAAGCCATTAAATCCTTAAGAAAACGTTTGCGTTGCGCATTTTTCTGTTAAAATGCGCGCCAACTTAGAATGTAAGAACTCATGAATTGGTTAGATATTGTCATTTTAAGTGTGATCGGCCTGTCTGCGTTGATCAGCTTACTTCGTGGCTTTGCGAAAGAAGCGTTGTCATTGGTTATTTGGTTTGCCGCGTTTTATATCGCTTCAGAATACTACGCAAAGTTAGCCGTGTACTTTAGTAACATTAAAGATGAGATGTTTCGTAATGGCTCGGCAATTGCGGTGCTATTTATAGCCACCTTGATTGTTGGAGCGATGGTTAACTACGTCATTTCTCAGTTAGTTGATAAGACAGGGTTATCTGGAACCGATAGGATCCTCGGTGTGGTTTTCGGTGCATTACGAGGTGTTTTGATTGTCGCAGCAGCTTTATTTTTTATGGATGCGTTCACCGCATCACCAAACGCAGAGTGGTGGAAAGGGTCGCAACTGGTGCCAGAATTCAGTCGCCTGATTGCTCCCTTCTTCGAACACTTACAAGCAACATCCAGTTTTCTTTCTGGCGCTCACTAAGCGCCAGTTATTGTTGAAAGTCGAGGGTTAAGACATGTGTGGTATTGTTGGAATCGTGGGTACAACGCTGGTGAACCAGTCAATTTATGACGCGTTAACGGTATTACAGCACCGTGGCCAAGATGCCGCGGGTATTTGTACCATAGAAAGCAATCGTTTTCGTCTGAGAAAAGCGAACGGTTTAGTGAAAGATGTCTTTGAAGCTAAACATATGCAACGCTTGCAAGGAACGGTTGGGATCGGCCATGTGCGTTACCCAACAGCAGGCAGTTCGAGTGCATCGGAAGCGCAGCCTTTTTATGTCAATTCGCCTTTTGGTATCACGCTGGCCCATAACGGTAATTTGACCAATGCGGCAGAGGTGCGCCAAAAGCTGTTTGAAAAAGATCGCCGCCATATCAACACCACCTCAGATTCAGAAGTGTTACTGAATGTCCTTGCCCATGAAATAGACTCTGTTGAAAGCGAAGTGACGCCGGAAGAAGTCTTTCGTGCTGTCGCCAATGTACATCGTACAATACGTGGCGCTTATGCTGTCGCGGCAATGATCATTGGTCATGGCATGGTTGCTTTTCGTGATCCGAATGGGATTCGCCCGCTTTGTTTAGGTAAGCGTCAAGTGGCTGATCGCACAGAATATATGGTTGCTTCTGAGTCCGTTGCCTTAGATGCCGTTGGTTTTAGCTTTATGCGTGATATCGCTCCCGGTGAAGCAATTTATGCCACCTTTGATGGCCAACTTTTTACTCAGCAGTGCGCTCAAAACCCAGTACTTAATCCGTGCATTTTTGAATACGTTTACTTTGCCCGTCCAGATTCTTTCATTGATAAGATTTCGGTCTACAGCGCACGAGTCGAAATGGGTAAAAAATTAGGCGAGCGAATCAAAGAAAGTTTTAGCGATTTGGAGATTGATGTAGTGATCCCTATTCCTGAAACGTCTTGTGATATTGCACTACAAATTGCTCAAGCGATTGATATTCCTTATCGACAAGGATTTGTCAAAAACCGTTATGTCGGTCGAACTTTTATTATGCCTGGCCAGCAGCAGCGTAAAAAATCGGTGCGTCGTAAGTTAAACGCGATTCGCTCCGAGTTTAAAGATAAAAATGTATTGCTGGTCGATGACTCGATCGTTCGTGGCACGACTTCTGAACAAATCATTGAAATGGCCCGTGACTCTGGTGCTAAGAAAGTCTACCTAGTGTCGGCGGCACCAGAAATCCGTTTCCCTAATGTTTACGGAATTGATATGCCAAGTGCCAATGAGCTGATTGCCCATGGTCGCGATAACGAAGCTATCTGTAAACAAATTGGTGCTGACGGTTTAATTTTCCAAACACTACCCGATTTGATTGAAGCGGTGCGTCTCGGTAATCCTGATATTGCTAAGTTTGAAACATCAGTCTTTAACGGTGAATATGTGACGGGTGATATTGATCAGCAGTACCTTGATTTTCTCGAATCGATGCGTGGAGATGATGCGAAAACGCTAGCGGAAATTCAACAAGATTTAGCGAACTTAGAGCTGCATAACGAAGGCGCTTAACCGCTTTTATTTGATGAGTTTACCGAATGGATAAAAAAGAGCGCCTAAATTGAGCGCTCTTTTTTATAGTCAAATCTGATATAGCTCTAGAGCACCATCGCCGCTAACCAACCGAAGGCAATGAGGGGCAGGTTATAGTGAATAAAGGTCGGTACGACCGTTTCCCAAATATGCTCGTGTTGTCCATCGGCATTAAGACCAGAGGTTGGACCTAAGGTTGAATCGGAGGCTGGAGAGCCTGCATCACCTAATGCCGCGGCCGTGCCGACTAAAGCGATGGTTGCCATGGGGGAAAAACCAAAAGCCAAGCAGAGTGGTACATAAATCGTAGCAATAATCGGAATAGTAGAGAAAGACGATCCTATCCCCATGGTGACAAGGAGACCGACGACCAACATCAATAGAGCTGCGAGTGGTTTATTATCGCCAATACTGGTTGACAGCGCGGTAACCAGTGACTCTACACCACCAGTGGCTTTCATCACGGCAGCAAAGCCTGCAGCAGAGATCATGATAAAACCAATCATCGCCATCATGTGCACTCCTTTGGTAAACACATCATGGGTTTCTTTCCAAGCAATCACCCCGCCAAAGGTAAAAATCATAAAGCCAGCTAAAGCACCGATGATCATTGACCCAGTAGCGAGTTGTACCGCTAATGCCGCCACAATACCCAGTGTTGCAGTAAGTAAGTGTTTACGATTGATATGACTGCTTTCTTGGTGCTGAATGGTGGTCAGTTCGGTTGCTTGGTACTCACGTGGTTTACGGTAAGTAAAAAAGACCGCAATCAATAAACCGACTAGCATACCAAAGCCAGGTAGTAACATTGCCATGGGTACTTGACTGGCGGTAACGTTTTGTAGGCCATTATCATGCAGGTTTTTGAGTAAGATATTATTGAGGAAAATCCCCCCAAAACCGACCGGCAGGATCATATAAGGGGTGATTAAACCAAAAGTCAGCACACAGGCTATCATTCGGCGGTCGATCTTGAGACGAGCAAATACCGCCAATAAAGGCGGGATCAGGATTGGAATAAAAGCGATATGCACCGGGATCACGTTTTGCGACGACATTGCCATCAGCAGTAAAGCCACGAGCACGGCATACTTTAATCCCGTTGTCGCTGCATGATTTTGTTTACCATGGAGACGTTTAATCACGCTTTGGGCAAGGACGTCAGTGATACCAGAGCGAGAAATAGCCACCGCGAAAGTGCCTAACATAGCATAGCTCAGAGCAATCGTCGCGCCGCCACCTAAACCACTTTCAAACGCAGCGACAGACTCATTTAAACTCATGCCGGCAACAAGGCCACCGACCATCGCGCTGAACGTGAGGGCGACGACCACATTTATGCGCATCAACGCTAAAATCAGCATGACGCAGACAGATATAACAACAGGGTTCATAAATATCTCAATTAATCAGTTGTGTTTGTTTGGGCAGCTAACGGCCAGCCACCCAGTGCTTTCCATTTATTAATAATTCCGCAAAATAGTGCTGCGGTTTGTTGAGTATCGTAAAGTGCTGAGTGTGCTTCACGATTATCAAATTCCATCCCTGCGGCTTTGCAAGCCTTAGCTAACACCGTTTGTCCATAAGCTAACCCACTGAGTGCGGCTGTATCGAAAGTCGCGAAGGGGTGAAAAGGGACTCGTTTTAATTTACAACGTTCATTCGCTGCCATTACAAAACCGTGATCAAATGATGCGTTATGGGCAACGATGATCGCTCGGCTACAGTCTGCCGCCTTTTGTTCTTTACGCACCTGTTTATAAATTTCTTTTAGGGCATATTCTTCGGTGACAGCGCCTCGCAATGCACTGAAGGGATCATGAATCCCATTAAATTCTAAAGCGGCTTTTTCAATATTTGCCCCTTCAAATGGCTCAATATGAAAATGAAGGGTTGAAGCAGGATGCAAATCTCCTTGTTCATCCATGCATAAGGTAATGGCGCAGATCTCAAGTAAGGCATCCGTTTGTGGATTAAATCCAGCGGTTTCAACATCAATAACTACTGGGAAATAGCCTCTAAAGCGTTTATTTAACGCAAATGCTTCATTAATAACAGTCATGTGAGCCTAAATTAAGTGACAAGAACAACATTATTACAGATTATCTGCTTGAGAAAAACCAAATCCCAGCAATAAAATCATCAAAAGCTTGTTGTTGTGGCGAGTTTTTTGCATGTTTTACGGACCCTTCACGCAGATTGCGTTATTTGCCTTCGTTGCGGCAAGTTATCGCCTTAGTGCTTATTATTGTGGTAAGAGACAGATTATGAATAAATGGCTAATGACAGGTCTTTATGTAGCAGGTTGTCTTGGCACTGTGAATGCATTCGCTTCTGGTAAGCAATACGTTGCCTCGCCACAGCAGTCTACTTGGCAAATGGTGGTCAATACACCATTAGAGTGCCAGTTAGTGCATCCCATTCCTAATTATGGTGATGCTGTTTTCACTTCTCATGCCAGCAAACAGATTAATCTTGATTTTGAACTAAAAATGCGTAGACCGATGGGCGAGACGCGCAATGTAAGCTTAGTCTCTATGCCGCCGAGGTGGCGTCCGGGCGAGCGTGCTGATCGCATCTCTAATATCCAGTTTTTTAAACAATTTGATGGTTATATTGGTGGCCAAACGGCTTGGGCGCTCTTGAGTGAATTAGAACAAGGCCGTTATCCGACCTTTAGTTATCAAGATTGGCAAAGCCGTGACCAGCGCATTGAAGTGATGCTCTCATCGGTACTGTTTCAGCCTCAGTACAACGTGTTTAGTGATTGTGTTGCTAATCTCTTACCATACAGCTTTGAAGATATTGCGTTCACTATTTTGCATTATGATCGAGGAAATAGCGTCGAGCTTAATAAAGCATCGCAGAAGCGTTTAGCACAAATTGCTGATTACATTCGATATAATCAAGATATTGATTTGGTGTTGGTCGCGACTTATACCGATACCAGTGAAGGTCGCAATGAAAGTCAAAGTTTATCAGAGCGTCGAGCAGAATCGTTACAGCGTTATTTCCGTACTTTAGGACTGCCAGAGGATCGTATTCAAGTCCAAGGTTATGGGCAACGTCGTCCTATCGCTGATAATGCATCGCCGATTGGACGGGATAAAAACCGTCGAGTGGTGATTTCGTTAGGGCGAACTCAGGTTTGATGGAACACTGATAAAAACGCACTGGCTGTCGTATCTCATCCCCTCAGAGACAACAAAACCGCTCACTAGAGCGGTTTTGTATATCGGCATTAAACGTTAAGCTGATTAGCCTTCAAGCCCAGTACTGGCTTGTTTGTTTTGAATCAGTTCAACCATATAACCATCCGGATCTTTAATAAACGCGATATGTGTACTGCCACCTTTAACAGGGCCTGGTTCACGAGTCACATTACCACCCGCTGCTTTGATGGTGTCACAAGTGGTATAGATATCATCGACACCAATCGCAATGTGTCCATAAGCATTGCCCATCTCGTAGTCAGCGACTCCCCAGTTATAGGTGAGCTCGATGACCGCACCTTCAGATTCATCGCCATAACCTAAAAAGGCAAGGGTATATTTGTACTCGGTGTTTTCATTTTTACGCAGTAGTTTCATGCCCATGACTTGGGTATAAAATTCGATTGAACGGTCTAAATCTCCAACACGTAGCATGGTATGAAGAATACGACTATTTGACATAATGACTCCTAACTTTCTGGGTAGACTTTCTCTTTGTATTCACACAAGTCTTCAATAATGCAACTCCCGCAACGGGGTTTGCGTGCGATACAAGTATAACGACCATGAAGGATTAACCAATGGTGAACATCGACTTTGAATGCTTTGGGGACGACTTTAAGCAGTTTTTGCTCGACTTCATCGACATTCTTACCGATAGCAAACTTAGTTCGATTTGAGACGCGGAAAATATGCGTGTCAACGGCAATCGTTGGCCAACCGAAGGCGGTATTAAGAACCACGTTGGCCGTTTTTCGGCCCACGCCGGGCAGTGACTCTAAAGCGGCTCGATCTTCTGGAATTTCTCCGCCGTACTGATCAAGCAGTATTCGGCAGGTCTTAATCACATTTTCGGCTTTAGAATTGAATAGTCCAATGGTTTTTATGTATTGCTTCACGCCATCGACACCTAAATCCCATATGGCTTGCGGAGTATTGGCAACGGCGTAAAGTTTATCAGTGGCTTTATTGACGCTCACATCGGTAGCTTGAGCCGATAGTAAAACGGCAATCAGCAGCTCAAATGGCGTATTCCAGTTGAGTTCAGTTTGTGGATTAGGGTTGTTAGCTCTTAACCGCTCAAGGATCGCTAACCGCTTTGCGTTATTCATAATCAAATACCCAGTCAATCGAGTTATACATTGGTGACGCGTGCGCGCTCGATGGCCTGCTTTTCAGGCTTAGGTTGACGCTGAGCAATCTGCTTATCAATCACGTTTTTGGCGGCAATCAGAAAACCGACACCAATGAAAGCGCCTGGTGGTAGTAGTGCGAGTAGGAAACTATTGTCTAAATGCAGAAGATCGATACGCAGTATTGATGCCCAATCACCAAGCAGCAGATCAGCACCGTCGAATAAAGTGCCATTACCCAGAATTTCTCGTAGAGCGCCTAAGACGACCAGAACGGCAGTCATACCTAATCCCATCCAGAAGCCATCTTGAGCGGCAGGAAGCACTTGATTTTTTGAGGCGAATGCTTCGGCGCGACCAATAATGATGCAATTGGTGACAATCAAGGGAATAAATATTCCTAAAGAGAGGTAAAGTCCGTAAGCATAGGCTTTCATTAGTAACTGCACGCAAGTCACTAAAGCGGCAATGATCATCACAAAAATCGGGATCCGTACTTCTTTGGGAACATAATCGCGCACTAAGGAGACGGTCACATTCGAACCGACCAATACCAATAAGGTTGCTAGACCTAAACCAAGCGCGTTAGTGACGGTGGACGAGACGGCTAATAGCGGACACAGACCTAGCAACTGTACTAAAGCTGGGTTGTTATCCCATAAGCCGTTTTTGATCAGTGTTTTATGGTCACTCATCTATTGTCCTCCACAGTTCAAGGGTTGATTAACGATCTGTTCGCGATGTAAATTCACATACTCGACCGTTTGTTTAACTGCTTTTACGACCGCTCTCGGTGTGATAGTCGCTCCGGTAAATTGATCAAATTGCCCACCATCTTTGCGTACTTGCCACTGTCTTTGATTGTCATCATTGACTTGACGGCCAGTAAAACTGAGTATCCAATCGCTGATCCGTAAATCAATTTTATCGCCAAGGCCGGGGGTTTCTTGATGAGATAAAACACGTGTGCCGAGTATATTTCCTTGTTGATCAATACCAACAATGATTTTGATCGCTCCGCTATAGCCATCAGGTGCAATCGCCTCAATAGCCAATGCGGTGTGCTCTCCATTCAGAGTGGCCAGATAAACAGGCATGGCTTTTGAGCTACCGAGTAAGGGATCGCTTACTAGTGTGCATGCGGCTGACAGTTGATTATCATGCCATTCAGGTGGGATCACCTGATTTAACACTGATAATAATTGTGCGGTTTCTTGAGCTTTGATTTGGCTGGCGGTCAAATATTGGGTTAACGCGACGACACCAGTGGAAGCGCAAGCAAAGATAGCCAAAATTAACCCATTTTTACGGATGGCAGTAAACATAATGCTCCTTAATGCCCGTAAGTACGAGGTTTGGTGTAATAGTCGATTAAGGGTACACACATGTTGGCGAGTAATACCGCAAAGGCGACACCGTCAGGAAAGCCTCCCCAACTACGAATCATCACCACTAAACTCCCAATAAACAGGCCATAGATAATCCGGCCTTTATTGGTAGTAGAAGCGGTAACGGGATCGGTAGCAATAAAAAATGCCCCAAGCATCGTCGCCCCAGAAAGTAAATGAATAATCGGCGAAGCGGTCGTGCCCGGAGCCAGCAGCATCAACAGTAAACTAGAGACAATCACCCCAGAGAGAAAAGCGACCGGTATATGCCAATTAATCACCCGTAGCTTAATCAGTAATAAGCCGCCTGCTAGATAAGCGAGATTCACCCAATCCCAACCAATCCCCGCTAAACCACTGAATGGGGGTAAGGAAAGCGCTTGTGATAGTGTATTGCCAGCATGCAACGCCGTTTTTAAAGCATCCAATGGGGTCGCCATGGTCATGCCATCAATCCCTGTGCGGATCTGCTGTAGCGATAACCCATCTTGATTAAAGCCAGTAAAAATCAATGATAAAGAATCAACAAACGACACGGATTCTGGGGCTAATTGATGTGGTGCCAACCAACTGGTCATTTGTACTGGAAATGAGATTAACAGGACAACATAAGCCACCATCGCTGGGTTAAATGGATTTTGACCGAGTCCGCCATACAAATGTTTACCGACCACAATGGCAAAAACTAAACCGATGATCACTATCCACCAAGGTGAGAGTGGGGGAATAGCAATAGCAAGCAACCAAGCGGTGACAAGGGCACTATAATCTCGTAAAGCTAAACGTGGTGAGCGTTTGCGCAGTAACATCACTATGGCTTCTAAACCTAAGGCAACGGTTATCGCCAGTATCAATTGGATTAATGTTCCCCAACCAAAAAAATAGCTTTGTGCAACCAATCCGGGCAGGGCACAAATCGCGACCCATTTCATCAACTCAGCGGTGCAGCGCTTGCTATGCGCGTGTGGCGAACTAGCAATAAAAAAGGCCACTATTTTTTCTCCTCAGCGTTATTGGCTTGGTGATTGGTTTGCAGGGCGGCTTTGCGTGCTTTAGCACGAGCAATGGCTGCGGCAACGGCGTCTTTTTTGTCATCATTGGGCGCAGAGGCTATCGGTTTAGGCGCTGGGCTGGTTGCTGGAGACGAGTCATCAGTAGAAGCCTCTTGCTGGGCGGCTTTACGCGCTTTAGCACGAGCAATGGCCGCGGCGACGGCGTCTTTTTTGTCATCATTGGGCGCAGAGGCTATCGATTTAGGCGCTGGGCTGGTTGCTGGAGACGAGTCATCAGTAGAAGCCTCTTGCAGGGCGGCTTTACGCGCTTTAGCGCGAGCAATGGCTGCGGCAACGGCGTCTTTTTTGTCATCATTGGGCGCAGAGGCTATCGGTTTAGGCGCCGGGCTGGTTGCTGGAGACGAGTCATCAGTAGAAGCCTCTTGCTGGGCGGCTTTACGCGCTTTAGCACGAGCAATGGCTGCGGCAACGGCGTCTTTTTTATCATTGTTAGGCGCAGCAGCTGTAGGCTCAGGCACTGTACTCGTAGCTGAAGAGATTTCTTCGACTGGCGACTCTACGGATTGTCTCGCTTCAGCTTGTTTGGCTTTCGCGCGGGCAATGGCAGCAGCAACCGCTGGTTTCACTGCTTTCTCATTACTATCCTCTTGCTGCTTTTGCGCTTTGACTCTCGCAATAGCGGCGGCGATCGCATCATCACTGCCACTATTTTGCATCTCTTTGCGGCGATCTTCGGCAGCTTGTTTAAAGCGCTGTTCTCGTTCGGCTTTATCACGCTCCATGCGGGCTTTTTTCTCTTCAAAGCGCTGCTTCGCACGCTCAGCCGCTTCGGCTTCACGTTTGCGGGTGCGAATTTCCGCTTTCGCTTGACGATAATATTGCACCAAAGGAATTTCACTTGGGCAAACATAAGCGCAAGCGCCACACTCAATGCAATCTTTTAGATTCAGCTCTTCGCATTTATCATATTCTTCAGCTTTGGCGTGCCATTGTAACTGCTGCGGGAGTAGCGACGCGGGGCAGGCGTCGGCACATAAACCACAGCGAATACAGGCCATTTCTGCTTGCGGTGCACTAATTTCTTTGCTGGTCGGCGCTAAGATGCAGTTGCTGGTTTTGGTAATTGGCACCTGAGCATGAGGTAGGGTAAAGCCCATCATCGGCCCGCCCATGATCAAACGCGGTAATTTTTTGTCGGCTTGGTAAGCAAACTTCTCTAGCAGATGCGCAACTGGCGTGCCGAGCAGCGTCCATACATTGGTTGGTTGTTTAAAGGTATTACCGGTTAAGGTAACCACACGTTGAATCAGGGGTTCGCCATCGATGACTGCACGTTTAATCGCATGTATTGAGCCGATATTTTGCATCATCAAACCAATATCCGCCGGAATGCCATTATTAGGCACCTCAAGGTTGGTCAAAATTTTGATCAACTGTTTTTCACCGCCAGAAGGATATTTAGTCGGGATCACTCGGATCAGCAAATCTTTTTCTTTTGCCGCTTGCTCTAATGCTTGGATGGCTTCTGGTTTGTTATCTTCAATGCCGATAATCGTCAGCTTAGGGCGCAATATATGCTCGACAATACTGATCCCTTGGATGATCTCGTCGGCATGGAAGCGCATCAGTGCATCATCGGCTGTAATGTAAGGCTCACATTCAGCCGCGTTAATGATCAATATTTCAGTACGTGATAGCCCAGTTTGAATTTTTTTTGCGGTTGGGAATCCCGCACCGCCCATTCCTGAAATGCCGGCGTTGCGGATGATTTCAATCAGTTGTTCGGCTGAATACTGAGTAAAATCGGTGATTGATTGGCGCTCTATCCACGATTCTTGACCATCAGGGCGTAGCACAATGCACATTTCTGGCAATCCAGAAGGATGAGCGGTTGTGCGTGGTTCTATTGCGATGATTTCTCCAGACGTCGGCGCATGCACTGGCAGCATAAATGTCGTTGTATATTTGGTGAGCGCTTGACCTTTGAGCACCCGCTGCCCGACCTCAACCAGTAGATCGCCCGCTTTACCTATGTGCTGCTTTATTGGCAGAACAAGTTCATGAGCAATGGGAGCATGAGCGATAGCGGTTTGTGTTGATTGCTGTTTATTTTCAGGTGGATGAATGCCACCGGGGAAATCCCAAAGACGACCAGCTTGGATTTGTTCAATTAATGACAACATACCTATCCTTAATGCGCACTTTTTTGCGAATTAGACGCAGGTTCAACGATATTCACGACTGGGATAGCATTCATTTGCCATTTCCACGTTTCGGGAGTGGTCTCTAATGGGATCATCTCGATACAGTCAGTTGGGCAAGGGGCAACACACAAATCACAACCAGTACACTCGTCTTTTATTACGGTATGTAAGGCTTTGGTGCCTCCGACGATAGCATCGACAGGGCAAGCTTGAATGCATTTGGTACAACCAATGCACATATCTTCGTGAATAAAAGCGACAGTTTTCACTTTATTATCGAGATCATGAGCCGATTCTTGGACTTCAACACCCATTAAATCCGCTAACTTTTCAATCGTCGCTTGGCCACCCGGTGGGCATTTATTAATCGTATCACCATTGGCGATCGCTTCAGCATAAGGTCGACAGCCCGGATAGCCACACTGACCACATTGCGTTTGCGGTAAAATCGCATCGATTTGATCAACAATCGGATCGCCTTCGACTTTGAAGCGAACAGAAGCAAACCCCAAAATAGCCCCAAACACGGCAGCCAGTGCCGCCAGCGCAAGAATGGCGATCAGTAACGTACTCATTTATTTCACCAAACCGGTAAAGCCCATAAAGGCCAAAGACATTAAACCTGCGGTGATCATGGCAATGGAAGCACCTTTAAACGGAGCGGGAACATCGGCGACCTGAATGCGCTCACGCATCGCCGCAAAAAGAATTAGCACCAGAGAAAAGCCAACTGCCGCACCAAAACCATAAATAATCGATTGGATAAAATTATGATTTTCATTGATATTGAGTAGTGCTACGCCAAGCACTGCGCAGTTGGTGGTGATCAAGGGTAAGAAAATACCCAATAAACGGTATAAAGTGGGGCTGGTTTTATGAACGACCATCTCCGTAAACTGCACCACCACCGCAATCACCAGAATGAAACTCATGGTGCGCAAATACTCAATACCAAGTGGCGCGAGAATGTAACTTTCGACAAGATAGGCACATACAGAGGCGAGGGTAAGGACGAACGTCGTCGCTAACCCCATACCAATCGCGGTTTCAAGCTTTTTCGACACGCCCATAAAAGGGCATAAGCCTAAGAATTTTACCAGTACAAAGTTGTTAACCAGAACAGTGCCGATTAACAGCAAAAAATAGTCGGTCATAGTGATCGTTGTCTTAAATTCCGAGCTGGGCATTATCCTGCTTTGCGCAGTCAATAACAACCGAGTAAAACAAAGGTTTTAGTATGTTGACTAAAAAGTATACGCAATAATTGCGGTTAGAGAGTAAATCCTTTGATTGGCAACCTGATGCGAAGAGGAATTTGCACCATTAAGATAAGGTTATGCTGAACTTTATCGATTGAGTTCGGTCATATTCGCCATAGGTTTTAGTTTGTCGATTTTCGTTACTCAGGATAGTTGATTGGATTATTTACGTCGCCCTCGTTACCGATTATTAGCCTTACTGTTGATCAGTTGGGTGATGGTGCTCTGTCTGGCGAAAAATAGCGGCGTGTTAAGTTTTTGCCCTGAGGTGTCCTCAGTGTTCGCTGATCTGGTGTCGGCGGACAAGGATACCTTGAGTGAGCCCTGCCATTTAACAGAAAAACTGCTGAGTCATCATTTACAACAATTAGTGGAGCTATTTAGTCCATTATTGTGGTTAACGGTTGCGATCATTGTCAGTCAACGGCTGATGAGTCGCTTACCTTTTACCATTTTTCGCGAACCGAGAGTTCCCAAGCGGCGACCCCATCTTCAACTGTGTGTTTTCCATGAATAAAACCAGCATGTATTGGCATTAAAGCTACAAACCTGTTGGTGTTTATTAATAAGGAAAAACCATGTTCCCGGTATTTAGAATCTTCTTAACACGTTTAGTGCGTGTCTGTTTGTTATTAAGCTTATTTAGCTCGTTCTTGGCGCAGGCTGGAGTCGTTGCTACCGATTGGTTGACCGATGCTTATCATCCACCTGTTGCGGTACGTTTGGTGTTAACTGGCCAAAGCGATCCGCAAAGCGGAGAGGCTGCTGGTTATCTGGAAGTAAAATTAGATAGAGGATGGAAAACCTATTGGCGTTCTCCCGGAGAAGGCGGTGTTGCCCCAGAAATTGACTGGTCTGCATCTGAAAATGTGAGTGACTTTCAGTGGCATTGGCCGTTTCCTAGCCGCTTTTCGCTGCTTGGTATTGAAACGATCGGTTATCAAGGTGATACGCTCTTTCCGATCACGCTTAAAATACAAGACTGGCAACAGCCAGTCCGGTTTAAGGCGCGCTTACGGCTCTCATCCTGTTCGACCGTTTGTGTGATCACTGACTATCCTGTTGAGCTGAGCTTTGTTCCTGATCAGTTGATACCTAGTAGCGATGAAGTGGCGCAATATGCACAGGCGATGATCCGAGTACCGCAAAAAACGCAGCAATTATTGACATTAGGTGCTGTCTGGGATGAGGCTCAGCAGCGTTTACAAATCACCGCTTATAACCCACAAGGTTGGCAGCAGCCGGATCTCTTACTTGATGGTCAAAGTGATAAAGTCGTAGAAAGTAGCTTTACTCAACCTCGTATTCAGGTTGATGGGCAAAACTTGACGGCGACATTTGCCGTTTCTAGTTGGCTCGGTAAAGTGGATTTAAGTGGTGAATCTGTGCAAGTTACTTTTGCTGATCAGTCGCTCTTAGTTGAACAAACCGTGGCGATTGAATCTGGTTTGATTCAATCCACCACCTCAGGTTGGGGACTGGTACTGATGTTTGCTAGTGCCTTACTGGGTGGGTTGATTTTAAATGTCATGCCGTGTGTGTTACCGGTATTAGGCATGAAGTTAACGTCAGTGTTGACCTTGGATAAACCGCAGCGTCGTAGTGTCCGCTTGCAGTTTCTCACTTCGGCCGCAGGAATACTCAGTGCTTTTTGGTTGATAGCCATAGGATTATTGGCACTGAAATGGAGTGGTCAGGCAATCGGCTGGGGTATTCAATTTCAAAGTGCCAGCTTTATTGTTCTAATGCTGCTGATCACCACCTTGTTTGGCGCCAATATGCTCGGCTTATTCGAGTTACGTTTGCCAGTGAGTGCTTCGACATGGATGGCAACGCGCGGCTCCGATCAGCGTTATTTGGGTCATTATTTACAAGGTATGTTCGCAACTTTATTAGCAACGCCTTGTTCGGCGCCTTTTTTAGGCACGGCGGTCGCTTTCGCATTGGGCGCAGACACGCTCACCCTATGGTTTATTTTTACCGGCTTGGGTATAGGTATGGCGCTACCTTGGTTACTGGTGGCACTGTTTCCTCAGCTTGCTCTTCGGCTACCGAAACCGGGCGCGTGGATGAACCGTATAAAAATCCTCTTTGGGTTGATGTTATTGGCCACCTCATTGTGGTTATTAACCCTACTCGCTCCCCATTGGCCGATGTGGTCAATACTGCTTTATCTGTTATCTACTCTAGCACTGTGTGTTTGGCAAGGATGGAAACACTACGGCGCTCAGCGTATCGTTCTCTTCGTTCTAATTACCGTATTGTCTTTTGGCGCGGGTCTATGGCTGGCCAAACTCAGTACCACTCATGGACTCACTCAGCTTAGTGACGATTTACCCTGGCAGCCACTGGTAGGAGAGCAAATTGCTGAGCATGTAGAGCAAGGTAAAGTGGTGTTTGTTGATGTTACAGCTGACTGGTGCATTACTTGTAAGGTCAATAAAATGAACGTGTTATTACAAAATCCGGTGCATAAAGCTCTACAGCAAGAAGAGGTGGTTTTGATACGCGGCGATTGGACGCTGCCCAGTGAATCTGTCACTGCATTTTTACAAAGCCATGGCCGATTTGGCGTGCCGTTTAATGTAGTGTATGGCCCTCAAGCTCCACAAGGCATTGCTCTGCCCGTGTTATTAAGCGATCGTGCGGTGATGGATGCGCTGCGTGAGGCAAAAGGAGAGGCTCGATGAAGAAAAAGCGTTTATTACGCCTAGGACGTGAGTGGTTGATGATTGGCTTGCTACTGATCGTCGTTTCTGTGGCTATCGATCAATGGCGTAGCCAACAGATGCCAGAGCGTAATCAATTCAGTTTACAGGCGGTGGATCTCCAAGGTCAGTCAATCGATATTCAAGCCATGAGTGCAGAGAAACCCATGGTGATCTATTTTTGGGCCAGTTGGTGCAATATATGTCGCTTTGTCACCCCAACAGTCAATTGGCTCAGTCAATACTACCCAACGTTAGGTATTGCGCTCTCTTCTGGTAGCGATGAGCAGATACGACGTTATTTGGCTTATCATGACATTGAATTTCCTCAGCTTAACGATCCTCGCAGTCAAATAGGACAGGATTGGCATATACGTTACACGCCAACAATCATGATTGTGCATCAAGGGAAAATTGAATTTATTACCAGCGGTTTGACCACTCCATGGGGATTATTGGCTCGTTTGTGGCTAGCAAGTTATCCCCTTCCTACTTGAAGCTGCAGGGGTGTTGGCCACGTTCGTTCACCCCAATCGCATAGCCTATCTATGCTCATGGGGACTTACTCACTTGCCGCCTACCTGCAACTCCAAGTTGTTTGGGTATAGTCATTATTAAATAAAGGATAAAACATGAAAATCTACAAAATGGTGTTGACCGGCTTATTAGCCACCTTTTCACTGAGTAGTGCTGCTGCATTGACGGTAGAGCAAACCAAACAGTTGGCGGATATTGAACAAATTTTACAACGTAATCCGCAAGTGATTGACAATCTGCACAGCACGTTACGTATGTACGAGCAACAAGCCAATCGTTTTGAGCAGGTATTAAAGGATAATCAAGCCTATTTATACAACAACCCTGATCACCCCAGTTTTGGTGCTCAGAATCCTGAATTAACGCTGGTTTTTTTCACCGATTACAGCTGCCCTTGGTGTAAAAAACTCGATCCGGTATTGCATGAGCTGGTCAAACGTTACCCGACGGTTAAAGTGGTGAGTGTGCTGGTGCCGCTGAAAGAACTCGATAGCCCAGTTAATTCGGCCAGTTATGCATTAAACCTATGGCAGATGGATCAACAAAAATTTACTCAAGCGGATGAATTGTTGGTCAAAAAGCCGGGCGCGCATAATCCACAGTCGTTACTGCAAGTGGCTCAAAAAACCGACACTAGCCAAGCGCTGAATACACAGGAAAAAACGCAACAACAACTGGCGAAAAACTATCAGTTATTTAGTGAATTAGGGCTAAACGGTACGCCGGCGCTGTTAATCGGCCAGCAAATCATCCCCGGTTATCTACCGCTAGATAAGTTAGCACCATTAATTCGTGAAAAACTCGCGAAATAATCTTTCACTTAGCAAGTGGCTTTCTATTTGTTGAGGAAATGCAATAGGTGTCGATCTATTTTTTGTTTTTATTATGTAAGAATTTGCAAGTAAAAATGACATTTCCTTAACATTTCGCTCACGTTGACAGAACAAAAATTGACTTTAGGCCAATACCTCTCTGCTAATCTGCTGCTCACCTCGCTTTCCGCAGGAATAACATCTGCTACGACACACAGCTAATTGAAGCTGTATACATGGAGTGATCATTGAGATGAATAGGTTAACGAGAGCTATTATTATTGCTATGTTGCTGGGGATTGCTACCGGACAAGCTATTCGCTGGTATGCCCCTGTTCAGCCAGAAGAGTTTGCTAATAACATCACCCTAATCACGGATGTGTTTTTACGGCTGATTAACATGATCATTGCCCCTTTAGTGTTTACCACGTTAACGGTTGGTATTGCTAAAATGGGCGATACAACGACAGTTGGCCGTATAGGCATTAAAACTTTACTGTGGTTTATGATGGCGTCAATGATGTCATTAATTCTTGGCTTGGTGATGGTGACCATTCTATCTCCAGGTGTTGGCCTACATTTAGATATCCCTTCGAGCTCTTTGGCCAGTGGGGTTGATGCACAAGCACTGAGCTTCCGTGACTTTGTCATTCATGCCGTACCAAGAAGTGTGATTGAAGCCATGGCCAGTAATCAAATTCTGCAAATTGTGGTGTTTTCTCTATTCTTTGGCTTAGCTGCCGCTGCCATTGGTGCTCCGGCCTATCCAGTGATTGATATGCTAAAAAGCGTGTCAGAGATCATGCTGAAGGTAACCGCTTATGTGATGAACTTTGCTCCATTTGCCGTTTTTGCTGCAATCAGTGCCATGGTGGCTAAAGAAGGAATGGGGATTTTGAGTACCTATGGTGCTTTCATGGGGCAATTTTATTTCTCGCTTAGTGTCTTATGGGGAGCTTTGTTACTAATGGGCGCGTTGGTGCTCGGACGACGCGTGTTTACCCTGTTTCGCATGATACGCGAGCCAATACTATTGGCATTTTCAACGGCAAGTTCAGAATCTGCTTATCCAAAAACGCTAGAAAGTTTAAGTGCTTTTGGTACTCCTAAGCGAATTTCTAGTTTTGTATTACCGATGGGCTATTCATTTAATCTTGATGGTTCGATGATGTACTGCACCTTTGCCGTTATGTTTATCGCCCAAGCTTATGGGATTGAGTTAACCATGGCACAACAGGTGACCATGTTACTTATTTTAATGGTCACTTCTAAAGGTATGGCAGGAGTGCCTCGCGCGTCATTGGTGGTGATCGCCGCCACGCTCCATCAATTTCACATCCCTGATGCTGGCATATTGTTACTACTCGGCATCGATCACTTCCTAGATATGGGACGTTCAGCGACTAACGTATTGGGTAATGCGATTGCTGCTGGTGTCGTGGCGAAAAGTGAAGAGGGTAATGAAGCTCCGCTTGAAGAAAATGTGGCTTAACCGCTAGGTTAATCGAGTGATGTTGTTGCCTTCTCAGTTGTGAGAAATATCAGTCGACTGAAAGCAAAAAAGACGTCCTAGGACGTCTTTTTTTCTGGAATTTGGCTCCCCCTGCGGGACTCGAACCTGCGACATACGGATTAACAGTCCGCCGTTCTACCAACTGAACTAAGGGGGAATAGTTTTGCGGCGAGAATACTACTTATCCGCTCTTTTTCTGTCAATATCTACCCCTTAAAAAATCATAGATATTTTTGATGATAGAGACTTTACTTTTCTGTACTCCTTATCAGGCATGCGTTGCATTTACTTATCCACCAATTTTGTGGATAAGTGTATAAGGGGATTTGTAAAATTAGCCGTAGTTCCAATTGTTATCATACCCCCGCCAGTGTAATCGATTGCTTTTTATGGCTAGTATTTTGACTTTATAGGATTTTTTAGTTTTACCCACAGATTGTTCAGGTGTAGTTGTCAGATTCATGATTATTGCAGTGATGCGAGGTCGAGAGTCTTTTTGTGGATAAGTAATGGGATGTTTTTTGTACCAAAGGGATAATCGTTACGCGTTTTTAGTGTTAACACCTAAACTACTTGCGAGTTTGCAGCGCTGACCGGACAATAGTCATTCAAAGCAATGAATGCAGCAGGATAATGGGTAATGAGCAAAACGTTTGAGCTGGTCTCTGAATACCAACCCTCTGGCGATCAGCCGGAGGCAATTGAACGATTATTGGCAGGCATTGATGCGGGATTGGCGCACCAAACCTTATTGGGAGTAACGGGATCGGGAAAAACCTTCACGTTAGCGAATGTGATAGCTCAAGCCCAACGCCCAACCATTTTATTAGCACCGAATAAAACATTAGCGGCCCAGCTTTATGGTGAGATGAAAAGTTTTTTTCCTCACAATGCGGTGGAGTATTTTGTCTCATACTATGATTACTATCAGCCGGAAGCGTATGTTCCAACTACCGATACCTTTATCGAAAAAGATGCTTCGGTTAACTCTCATATTGAACAGATGCGCCTATCGGCGACCAAAGCGCTATTAGAGCGTAAAGATGCGATCATCGTCGCTTCGGTATCGGCAATTTATGGCTTGGGCGACCCCGATTCTTACCTAAAAATGATGTTGCATCTAAGACGCGGCGATGTGCTTAACCAACGTGACATGTTACGGCGCTTAGCAGAGTTGCAATACAGCCGTAATGATATTGCTTTTGAGCGCGGTCAGTTTCGGGTTCGTGGTGAGGTGATTGATATTTTCCCAGCCGAATCGGAGCAAGAAGCGGTTCGGGTTGAAATGTTCGACGATGAAATTGAGTGTATCAGTCTGTTTGACCCATTAACGGGTGTTATTCGCCAGCGTGATTTGGCGCGTTTTACCGTTTACCCCAAAACCCACTATGTAACACCTCGCGAGCGGATTCTTGATGCGATTGAACAGATCAAACAAGAGTTACAACTTCGGCGTCAAACCCTGTTAGATAATAATAAGTTATTGGAAGAGCAGCGCATCTCACAACGGACACAATTTGATATCGAAATGATGAATGAACTGGGTTTTTGTTCAGGCATTGAAAACTATTCTCGATATTTAAGTGGTCGTAGCGCCGGTGAACCGCCACCGACCTTATTTGATTACTTGCCTCACGATGGTTTATTGGTAATTGATGAATCACACGTGACGGTGCCGCAAATTGGCGCCATGTATAAAGGCGACCGCTCACGCAAAGAAACCTTGGTTGAATTTGGCTTTCGTTTGCCTTCAGCGTTGGATAACCGACCTTTAAAATTTGAAGAGTTTGAAGCCTTAGCACCGCAAACGATTTTTGTATCTGCAACGCCGAGTGCCTACGAATTAGAGAAATCCGCAGGTGATGTGGTTGAGCAGGTCGTCCGGCCAACGGGGTTACTCGACCCTGAGATTGAAGTACGTCCCGTAGCCACTCAAGTTGATGACCTATTATCAGAAATACGCATTCGGGCCGCCAAAGAGGAACGAGTGCTCGTAACGACACTGACTAAGCGTATGGCGGAAGACTTGACCGAGTATTTACACGAGCACGGGGTAAAAGTGCGCTATTTACACTCGGATATTGATACCGTTGAACGGGTGGAGATTATTCGTGATTTACGACTAGGAGTGTTTGATGTCTTAGTTGGGATCAACTTATTACGCGAAGGGCTGGATATGCCTGAAGTATCCTTAGTCGCGATTTTAGATGCTGATAAAGAAGGTTTTTTACGTTCAGAGCGCTCATTGATCCAGACTATAGGTCGCGCTGCGCGTCATTTGCGTGGTAAGGCGATTTTGTACGGGGACAACATTACCAAGTCAATGCGTAAAGCGATTGATGAAACCGAGCGTCGCCGTGAGAAGCAGCAAGCGTATAACCAACAGCGGGGAATAGAACCTCAAGCGCTAAGACGCAGCATTAAAGATATTATGGAATTAGGCGATGCGACGAAGCCGAAACAGCAGAAAGCGAGCAAAGTTGTGCCACTTGCTAAGGTTGCCGAACCCGGTGCGAGTTATGACTTACTCACTCCCCAGCAGTTAGAAAAGCAGATCATGAAGCTCGAAGCTGAAATGTACAAACACGCACAAGATCTCGAATTTGAATTAGCGGCTCAAAAGCGCGATCAAATTACGCAATTACGTCAGCAGTTTATCGCTAATAGCTAGAGCATATAAGAGTTGCATACGGGATAATGGTAATAAGGAGTTTGCAAAATGCGACTCTTGATGCAACAATTAAGCAAAATGCAAAAATAAAATGGCTGGGTAGGCAATTGAGCGAAAATAACGTTAAAACCAAGTATCTGTTGATGGTTGAGGATACGGCTTCTGTAGCAGCATTGTACCGATCCTATCTGACTCCGCTAGAGATTGACATTAATATCGTCAGCACCGGGCGCGATGCGATAGAGAGCCTTAACCGACGAACGCCCGATTTAATCCTGTTAGACTTGCGTTTGCCTGATATGACAGGAATGGATGTGCTTGCCGCGGTAAAAAAACAATCTCCCGATGTGCCGATCATCTTTATGACCGCACACGGCTCGATCGATACTGCGGTCGAGGCGATGCGTCAAGGTGCACAAGACTTTCTGATCAAGCCGTGTGAGGCGGATCGGCTACGTATTACCGTCAATAATGCGATGCGCAAAGCGAATAAGCTTAAAAGCGAAAATTACGATCCAAATAATCAAAACTATCAAGGTTTTATTGGCAGTAGCCAAACGATGCAGGCGGTATATCGCACGATTGATTCCGCAGCGAGCAGTAAAGCCAGCATTTTTATTACCGGTGAGAGTGGTACTGGTAAAGAAGTGTGCGCCGAAGCGATTCATGCCGCCAGTAAACGAGGCGACAAACCGTTTATCGCCATCAACTGTGCTGCGATTCCAAAAGACTTGATTGAAAGTGAACTGTTTGGTCACGTCAAAGGTGCCTTTACCGGAGCCGCCTCAGATAGACAAGGTGCTGCGGAGTTAGCTAATGGTGGAACGCTCTTTTTGGATGAGCTGTGCGAGATGGATCTTGACCTGCAAACCAAATTATTGCGTTTTATCCAGACTGGTACTTTTCAAAAAGTCGGCTCTTCTAAGCTACACAGTGTCGATGTGCGCTTTGTTTGTGCGACGAACCGTGATCCCTGGAAAGAAGTTCAACAAGGCCGTTTTCGCGAAGACTTATATTACCGTTTATACGTGATTCCATTACATTTACCGCCACTACGAGAACGGGGCGATGATGTGATTGAAATTGCTTATTCATTATTAGGTCATATGGCGAAAGAGGAAGGCAAAGGATTTGTTCGTCTCTCTTCAGAAGTGACAGAGCGTTTTAAGCATTATGAATGGCCAGGTAATGTGCGCCAGTTACAAAACGTACTGCGTAATGTCGTGGTATTGAATGATGGACAAGAAATTACCTTATCGATGCTGCCTCCGCCACTCAATGCGCCAAGAATGGCAGAGCCTACCTTTTTGTCTCAGGATGAGAAGGTGCTTTCTGTGCATGATATTTTTCCGTTATGGCTAACGGAAAAGCAAGCGATAGAAAAAGCCATTGAAGTGTGTGATGGCAATATTCCAAGAGCGGCGAGTTATTTAGATGTCAGTCCCTCAACGATTTATCGCAAACTGCAAACCTGGAATGAAAAAGAGCAGGAAAAGGAGCGTTAGAGACGTTATGCAGTGGATGAATACCGAAAAAATTGATGCATTGGCTCAAGAGATAGGCAAAGAGAATATTCCTATCTTAATGGATATTTTTTTAGGTGAACTTCGCCTTTATCATCAGCAGCTCACTCAAGGGGCTGATGGCGGCAATATGACTTACTTAATTGAAATTAGTCATGCTCTTAAAAGCAGTGCCGCCAGTTTTGGTGCCGATAAGCTGTGTGCTTTTGCGACACAAATCGATAGCAATGCTAAGCAGGGGATTGCTATGAATGAAGAAACAGAAACGGCTAAGATGCTAGAGATACTCAGCGAAACTACCCAGTGTTATGCTCAGTTACAAAGCGCGGTGCATTAACCGCTTCAAACCTGTCTTATAACAAGGCGCATTTTACTGGAAGGAAAATCAGTGTTAGCGGAACGAGCTGGGCAAATGGTGATTTTTGCTACTTTGGTGCAGCAAAAAGGCTTTACCGCTGCCGCCAGGCAATTGGGGGTATCGGTCTCTCATGTCAGTAAACAGTTGGCTTTACTTGAAGCGTCTTTGGGAATTAAGTTGGTACAACGTACAACGCGGAGTGTCACCATTACCGAAGCGGGGCAAGGTTTTTATCGGCATTGTGCCGAGTTACTTCGTTTGGTCGATGAGGCGCAAGCTGAAGTTGAAAGTCAGCGTGATGAAGTCGCTGGGCTGCTGCGTTTGGGTTTATCGCAATCTTTTGGAACTTTACATGTTTTACCTGCGCTAGAATCGTTGCGTCAACGTTATCCTGAGCTACAAGTCGAGGTCCACCTGTTTGATCATCGTGTTGACATGTTACAAGAGGGGCTCGATTTATGGATAACCAGCAATGAGCATATACCTCAGGGATACATTGCTCAGCGTCTAGCGGATAGCCGTTTTGTTGTGGTTGCCTCACCGGACTATTTACTACGCCATGGTACGCCGCATACTCCGGAAGCGTTATCAGAGCACAATTGTTTGATTTATCGCAGTTGGGATCGTGACTATACCCGTTGGTCTTTTGCAAAATCGGATCACAAGTTGACCATACAAGTTTCGGGTAACTACTCGGTTGATTTAGCGGAAGCGGTACGTGATGCTGCAGTGGCTGGATGGGGGGTAGCGTATCTAGCGACGTATCTGCTTAAAGATGAATTTCGTCACGGACAATTGATTCAATTATTGCCAGATTGGCACGCCAACCAAAATATGCCGTTTTATGCGGTTTATCCTAGCCGCCAGCATATGCCTAAGAAAACGTCGGCGGTGATCGACTTTATCAAAGACAAATTAGCGAGTCCTTGTTACTGGGACAGCCGCTTAGAGCCTTATGTGCGCTTCGCATCGACAGGATGCTAAGTCTGCCGCCTACTTAATGTTTCAATCTCCCCCTGTTTTCCTCGTCTGGCAACATTGGTCGTCTATGCATGAGTTTGTTCTTTTTTCTTAAGTGATTCTTTCCATGACTAGAAACATTATTTCCATATAGAAATAGTATCAAAAAGCAAACGTTTGTTTTGTTGAAATTCAATGGCTTAAATAGTCAGTGATCGCGTGGATTATTTTTGATCTACTCCGTTAACATTTGCTACTTGCGTATCTACTTTTGCGCTATAGAATGCCTCGCCTTGCATTATTAGTAACTTTTCGGATTGGATTTATGATCTCATTACTTGGTGTGATAGCCATTTTAAGCGTTGCTTGGCTATTTTCTGCAGATAGAAAAAATATTCGACTTAGAACGGTCGGTTTGGCTTTTTTGTTGCAAGTAGGTTTCGCCCTGTTGGTGCTCTACGTGCCAGCAGGTAAAGATATACTCAATGGGGTGACAGGCGCCGTTGCTCATTTGATCGATTATGGCCAAGAAGGGATCAGCTTTATCTTTGGTGGGTTAGCCAGTGAGAAAGTAGGCTTTGTATTTGCCATTCATGTCCTTGGTATCATTATCTTTTTTTCTGCGTTAATTTCGGGGTTATACCATATTGGCTTGATGCCGAAAGTGATTAATTTGATTGGCGGAGCGCTACAAAAATTACTGGGTACTGGCCGAGCAGAATCGCTGTCAGCAACCGCCAATATTTTTGTGGGTATGATTGAAGCTCCCCTTGTGGTTAAGCCTTATTTAAAGCAGATGAGTGATTCACAGTTTTTTGCGGTGATGACTTGTGGTTTGGCATCGGTTGCCGGAGGCACCTTGGTCGGTTATGCGTCATTGGGCGTCAATTTGAACTATTTGATTGCCGCCGCGTTTATGTCTGCGCCTGCCGGTTTATTAATGGCAAAAATGTTGTTTCCAGAAACGGAAACCTACCAACAAAAGGCCGAAATCGATATTGATATTCCAAAGGCAACCAATGTCGTCGAAGCGATGGCTGATGGGGCGATGTCTGGACTACGGATTGCGGTTGCGGTCGGTGCGACACTGCTGGCTTTTGTTAGCGTGATTGCCTTACTCAATGGTCTATTAGGCTGGGTAGGGGACGGGATCGGCATCACATTAAGTTTTGAGCTGATACTAGGGTATTTATTTGCACCAATAGCATGGTTATTGGGCATTCCATGGCATGAGGCGATTACCGCCGGATCGTTGATTGGTAATAAAATCGTCATCAATGAGTTTGTCGCTTTTATTCAATTCATCAACGTACAATCACAATTGAGTGAACATTCGCAAGCGATCATAACGTTTGCTTTATGTGGTTTTGCTAATATTTCGACGATGGCGGTCTTGATCGGTGGCTTGGGGAGTTTAGTACCAGAGCGGCGCAGTTTTATCTCTCAATATGGTTTTAGAGCGATTGGAGCTGGCGTTTTGGCTAATTTAATGAGCGCTGCATTGGCTGGTGTGATCTTATCACTATAAATATAAAAGGGGCGAGAGAGATTATTGCTCGCCCCTTTTTTGTCTCATATGTTACTTCTCATTGTTAATCAGAGATAATTAATGCGAGTGATTAAAGTTGCGTTTTATCTTGAGTATGGAACTGTTCGCACGCCATCATGGTGTTTTCAATTAAACTTGCTACCGTCATCGGGCCAACCCCACCAGGAACCGGAGTGATAAAACTGGCTCGTGTGCGTGCAACTTCAAAATCGATATCACCAATCAATTGTCCAGAAGCAAGACGGTTGATACCGACATCAATCACTACGGCTCCTTCTTTCACCCAAGATCCGGGAATAAAATTAGGCTTACCGACCGCGACGACTAAAATGTCGGCTTGACGAACATGGTGTTCAAGATCTTTAGTGAAACGATGGCAGGTTGTCGTTGTGCATCCCGCTAGCAGTAATTCCAGACTCATTGGACGCCCTACAATATTCGATGCACCAACGACAACGGCATGTTTACTCCGCAATTCGATATTGTAACGTTCTAATAAGGTAATGATCCCTTTAGGGGTGCAAGAGCGCAGTTTAGGGATACGCTGAGCTAAGCGACCGAGATTGTAAGGATGAAATCCATCGACATCTTTATCTGGTACAATACGTTCTAGTACTTGGGTCGTATCAATGCCAGCAGGTAGAGGAAGTTGAACAAGAATACCGTCAATAGTGTCGTCTTGATTCAACGTATCGATTAACGCTAAGAGCTCCGCTTCGCCCGTTGTTGCCGGCAGATCATAAGATTTCGAGATAAATCCGACTTCTTCACAGGCGCGGCGTTTACTGCCGACATAGACTTGCGAAGCCGGATCTTCGCCGACAAGAACAACCGCAAGTCCAGGAGCCCGTAGTCCCAAATCGGTGCGGGCTTTTACTCGTGCTGCGACTTCAGATCGCACCGTTTGCGAGATTAATTTTCCATCAATATATTGAGCCGTCATAACATTCCTTACTTACACTGCAAAGCACAAAATTTTGCGCGCATTGTGGCAGATGACAAGCAAAATATCCATAAGCAAACGTTTGCTATTTGATTTTTAATGTTTGTGCGGATTTTTCTGTTTCAAATTCGGTAAAGGTGATCCGCTAAATAGTGATGAGTCATGCTATTTTAGTAAGACGTTATGTGGTTGGCTGACGATAACATCGTGAGTTATGTACTCGTTAATCCGTTTTAAAGTAGTACTTTTGCTTTATATTTAGGCACTTGATAGAAAATAACGGTCAAAAGCGTTGATTTACGCGCTTGAACTCGTATAATCCTTTCCCGTAACGCGCCCTTAGCTCAGCTGGATAGAGCACCTGCCTTCTAAGCAGGTGGTCACAGGTTCGAATCCTGTAGGGCGTGCCATATTTAAGCCCCAGTACTTGTACTGGGGCTTTTTGATCGGCGCTTATTGTTTGAAGCGCACGACAAGTTCATGCAAATCGTCCGAGACTTTATCGACATCATTAATACAGTCATTCAACTGATTTGCACTCCGTTGGGTGGATGCCGCTAAGTTTGAAATATTGACGATTTGTTGATTAACGTCCTCTGCTACATGAGCTTGCTGCTCAACCGCAGTAGCAATTTGTGCTGACATATCAGCAATCTGCTCAACGGTCTGTGAAATACCTTCCAATACTTCACTACTTTTTAAGACGTATCCTAGTCCTTCTTCAGCATTTTGCACGCCTACTTTGGATACGTTTACTGCTTGCTGAGCTCGACCGGTCAGCTCAGAAATAATATTGTGGATATCTTGCGTTGATTGCTGAGTTCGAGTCGCTAATACGCGTACCTCATCAGCGACGACAGCAAAACCTCGTCCTTGCTCTCCAGCTCTTGCCGCTTCGATAGCCGCATTAAGTGCTAATAGATTTGTTTGTTCAGCAATATTTTCAATGATTTGGGCGACTTGAGCAATTTTTGTGGTCTGCTCAGAAACACTTTCAACAGAGTGACCAATCTGCTGCACCGTTTGTTTGAGCTTTTCAATTGAATCTCGAGTAATGTGGGCCGTTGTGACGCCGTTTTGAGTCAACGTATTGGCTGTTGATGCTTGCCCCGCCGTATTATTAACATGCTCGGAAACATCATTGATTGAAGTGCTCATTTGGTTCATCGCCGCAGCGACAGTCTCGGTTTCGGCTTGCTGGCGTATGATTTCTTTACGGGCGCTTTGAGTTAAGCTTTGCCCACGCTTCATGCCCGATGAAACGTCACTGGCCGCGTTTTCAATTCGCGCCAAAATGGTACTTAGATGAGCGGCTTGACTGTGGAGGGAGACTTTAATCGTTCCTAGATCGCCACTATCGTCTGTATAAGTGCTGACCGCTAACGGGTGACTAAATGAGTTTTTCAGTAGTGCGCTGAGTGATGCAAACATTTTCTTGCGTGCGTATGATACCCAGCCTGAGAAAATAACAACACTGAGCAGAAGAAATCGCTCAGAGAGTTGGGGATAACCCAAATGCCATAGTACGATAGCGAACAAGAAAGCGATGCTTAACCATAGATATTCAGGGTTTGCGATAAAAGTGAGTGGTTTTGTCGATTTTCCAGACTTAATGCGTTGATAAAATTTTTCTGCTCTGGCAACTGCTTGTCTCTCTGGACTGGAGCGGACGGATTCATAACCGACGACTTTTCCATTTTTAGTAATAGGAGTAACGTAGGCATCTACCCAGTAAAAATCGCCATTTTTACAGCGGTTTTTCACCAATCCCATCCAAGGCTTTCCTGCTTTTAGATATTGCCACATTACCTCAAATGCTTCAGCGGGCATGTCGGGATGGCGTACGATATTATGCGGTTGACCAATTAGCTCGTTCTTGCTGAAACCACTGATGTCGACGAAGGCATCGTTACATTCCAAAATAATACCTTGGGTGTCGGTCACCGTAATTAATTTGGTTTTTGGGTCAAAGGTTTTTTCTTTATTGGTCGTTGGTTGGTTATTACGCATAACGATATCCTAAGCAAGGGGATGCAGTGAATCAAATCGTTTCTATTAATAAGCGTAATACAAATTTCATAATCGGCTATGGCGTAATAGGGTAAATCCACTCGCTTATTTAAAAATAGGATCAGAATCGGTTCGGTTTACTTTTAAAGAATCGCAGGTTTTGCTTGATTATTATGCTACTATTTTCTGGTGTATAAGTTTGTTTGATAAGGCTCGTTGTTATGACTTCTTGCTCTGATCCTCTTTCTCGTGTGAGTTGTGCTCACTGCCAATCTCATGATGGACTGGAATTTTCATTTACGATGGCTTTTCAGCCGATCATTGATGTTAAAAATCGGACGATTTTTGGCTATGAAGCATTGGTGAGAGGCGAGCAGGAGCAGTCTGCTTACTCAATAATTTCTCAAATTAATGAGCATAACCGTTATTTGTTTGATCAAACTTGCCGAGTGAAGGCGATTCAGCTCGCTAGCCAATTAGGGTTAGATTCGATGTTGAGTATCAATTTTTTACCGAATGCGATTTATCAACCAGAACGCTGTTTGCGGACAACGATAGAAGCTGCTCAACGCTATGATTTTCCTATCTCCCAGATTTTATTTGAATTTACTGAAGTTGAAAAATTTGAAGATACGACACACGTTAAACGAGTAGTGGAGTATTATAAATCGTTGGGCTTTTTAACCGCGATTGATGATTTCGGTTCTGGCTATTCTGGATTGAATCTCTTGGCTGATTTTCAAACCAATATCGTTAAATTAGACATGCAGTTAATTCGTGGTATTGATGTGGATCTGACCCGACAAAGTATAGTGCGTAACTGTTTAACGATGTTTAAAGATCTGAATATTACACCGTTGGCCGAAGGGGTTGAAACGCTGGCGGAGTTGGGCTGTTTAATCGCACTGGGCGTTCCATTAATTCAAGGTTATGTCTTTGCTAAACCTGGTTTTGAGCGCTTACCTAAACCGGATATAGACTATATATTGAATAGCCTATAGCGGTGAAGACGAAATCGTATCGCATAAAAACGCTAAGTTACAAAGTTACTTAGCGTTTTTTTGTTATTTTATCTCAGATATCCGTTTAAAGGGATTCTGTTAGGCTTCGTTTTAAATAATGACAACAATCGCCAATAGCACCAATAATCCCCCCAAAATAGAAGGGCGTTGGAAGCGGTTCGCCGCTTTTAGCTCTGAACCAGGTACAACGGGCACGGTGGTTGAAAGAGCAGCAACGGGACCCCCTGTTAAGAAGTACTGCATAACCGCACAACCACCAGCAGCGGCCGCGGCGGCGGCAAGTGGAGAAACATCGTATTTCAGTACAATCGTCAGAAATGGTAATACAATCGCTGCTGATGCTGCGTTTGATTGAGTGATCAAACCAGCAATCGCTGACACTAACAACATTACCACGATCGGTGCGTAGTTAAGCGCAGGATCAAACCAGTTGGCGACTATGTCTACGACACCAACATTACGAATGACAGTTGACATAAATAAGAAGCCGATAGTCGCAATGAGCGGGATAGCAACTCGTTGTACGCCTTCAAGCATCATTGACTCAGCTTGTCCTAGTGGTGTTTTGGCTAAAATGGCGACTAACAAAGCAGAGAACACACCAACTAAAAACACTGGATAACCGATAGTAAAACCAATCACCAAAGCAATGAAAGGTAAAATAGCGATTAAAAAGCTTTTGTCTTCATATTTATCTTTAATGTCTTGCAAAATGGCATTGATTTGCTCTTGGGTATAAGTAATACTACTACGTTTTTGCTCAACGCGTAGACGCCAAAAGCTGATCGCAATAATTGATAAAGCGGTCACCGCACCAATGACGTTGATCATACCAAAGCCAATACCAGCAGTGGCGATGACAGCAAGTAGGGTTGGGTGAGTGAATCCACCAAAGTTACCTAAGTGACCGGCATGCGCTTGTAATCCTGCGACTTTATCTGGATTAACACCGAGTTTAATCGCGGCAGGACCAGTAATGACCGCAGTAATAGCGGGTTGGGTAAAACCAGTCAGACCACCAATCACGCCAGCAGCGACGGTTCCTGCACTGGCAATGCCAGGGCCTCCTCCAAAGCGGCTACCCAACAAAATGATGCGTTGAATAATCACGTTGAGGAAGCCGGTTTTTTCCATGACACCAATAAAAAGTAATACACCCGCCATATCAGCAATCACGGGGTGTAAACTGCCGTTGACCATTTTCAAAACAGTAATATCCGCACCGCCGGTGACGGGGAAACCAGCCAGTAAAGCGGCCAATGTCGAGCCGATAATCGCGGTCATATACAGTGGCGTTCGACCACTGATCATTAATATCAGGGTAAGCCCGATAACTAATTGTGCAATAAGTAACATAGTACCTCTCTTAATTTAGTAATTGATGATCCCTTCTCACTTGCCGTTGCCGAGGTATTGAATGTATCAATGACACTTAATCATAATGTTACCAATCTTAAGGCCACGGATTCACTGACCACCGACTCGCTATCTCATGTTGTCTGGGCATCGAAGATGTTGATGATGAACCATTTTGAGCAGAGAATATCACCACTTCAGAGTTAGATAATGAGTATAAAGTGTTATAAAAAGTAATTACCTAGTGTTTCAGTCTGTAAGATGAGGAAACTATACCGAATTAAAGGGGGTTAATGATGACAATGATCATGGTTGTTGCCGAAAAGAGACGGCCTTTCTCGGAGAAAGGCCGTTTTGTCTAATAGCTCTCAAAATCATCTTAAAGCGATGTCAGGGAGAAGGTGGTTGGAATCACGATGTTGCTTCAATCGTATTAATGGCGTGGATCAGTTTGTCGGATAGGTGAGCTTTTTGTCCGTTTTTGAAGTTAAACATGACTACGGTCGCCGAGCCTGTCGTGGTCACTTTGCCGATCTTTTTACTGACCGCTTGATATTCCATAGTAAAACGATCGCTTTGAATATCAACTACACGTGAACCAATCAGTAAGGTATCAGGAAAGGTGACCGGAATTTTGTAACGGCATTGGGTTTCACTTAGCACTGGGCCGATACCTGTACTTTGCGTTTCTTCCATCAGGGCAACTTGTTTGAAATAGTCGATACGCGCGGTTTCAAAATAACGAAAGTAAACCACATTGTTCACATGCTGTAGCGCATCCATTTCTCCCCAAGCCACAGGGATTTCAGTAATAACCGGAAAATCAGCGAGTAAATGTTCCATAAAAGTTAGTTCCTATGTGCGTGTGACAGGGTATTCTAACGTGAACGGAATGAATGATGGTGAGTTTGGTAACATTAATTTAACGTTTTGAGGGGTGAGTAGCAAAGTTAAAGACAACCTACGGTGAATAATTTCATTTTTAACAGTAGGTTGTCTTGAGTGCGTGTCATTTTGTTAAGAGAAGGTTAGTTTTTGGGGTGAGTAAATCCACCGTACAGATCCATACGACGATGGCGTAAATTAGTCACTGAGCCTTCAGTATTGAGCTGCTTCAGTTTATCGAGATCAACATCGGCAAAAATGATCATTTCGGTGTTAGGACTTGCTTCAGTGATCGTTGCATCGTGTGGGAAAAAAACATCGGACGGTGAAAATACAGCCGATTGCGCATATTGAATATCGACATTATCAACCCGTGGCAGGTTACCGACGCTTCCCCCGATAGCTACATAACACTCATTTTCAATCGCTCTGGCTTGCGAGCAAAGCCGCACACGTTGATAGCCATTTTTGGTATCTGTCCAAAATGGCACAAAAATAATTTGCACATCTTGCTCTGCTAACATCCTTCCTAGTTCTGGAAATTCACTATCATAACAAATTAAAATCCCCACTCGTCCGGCATCGGTTTCAAATACGCGGACTTGATTGCCTCCATCAATTACCCAGTCACGTTTTTCATGGGGAGTAATGTGTATTTTGTATTGTTCGTCGATAGAACCATCACGATGCAGCAAATACGCTACGTTATACAATTGACCATTTTCTAACACTGGCATGCTGCCAGCAATAATATTGATGTTGTAAGTGACGGCCAGCTTTGAGAAATGATGTTTGATTTGTTCACTAAAAGAAGCAAGAAAACGAATCGCTTCGACGCTGTTTTGTTCACGTTTTAATCCCATCAGTGGCGCATTAAAAAACTCCGGGAACAGGGCAAAGTCGGCTTGATATTTGGCTAATGAATCAATGAAAAACTCAGCTTGATCGAGCAAATCCTCTACGCCATCAACGGCGCGCATTTGCCACTGGATGATACCAATACGAACCAGCGTTTTTTCAACGTCGTGTACCGACTGAATATCTGCCTCATAGAAAAAATTATCCCATTCTAATAATGTTGCGTAGCCTTTTGAGTGGTCATCTTCTGGGAGATAATGGCGCATGATACGCTTAACATCAAAATCGTTCGCTAATTGAAAAGAGAGGATCGGGTCGTGTAACTCACGGCGTTTTACTTTTTCAATATAGTCAGCAACGGGCATTTGATCGGCGTGTTGAGCATAGCCTGGTATACGTCCACCCGCTAAAATCGCCTTAAGGTTATTACTGCGGCATAACTCCTTTCTCGCCGCGTACAACCGTCGCCCTAAACGTAAACCACGATAATCAGGATGGACAAATACATCCAAGCCATAGAGAGCATCACCGCTGGTTTTATGCTGAATGACATTATGTTCACTGATAATGTCAGTGTAGACATGCGGTAGAGAGAATCGGTTGTAATCGACTTTGATGGTGAGAGCGGCACCGATGATTTTACCATCGTCTTCGATACAAATCTGACCATCGGGAAATTGATGAATGAGATCCATGATCGTCATTCGTGGCCAAGCTCCCCCAACATCGTGGAAAACGAGATCCATCAGTGCGGCTAACTCAGGATAATCGTTCTTTTCAATCACACGCAGAGTTAAGCGTGGCGCGATATTACTCATACTTTATGAACTCCTTTTTTAACCATACTGGCTAATTTATTGGCGCGATTCAAGGTTAAAGATAGTGAGCTATCTATTCGTTACCGCATTAGGTGGTGTCGATAGGGTTAATTTTATAACAGAAATGTCATTAACTTGTCGCACAACCTGGATGCTTGTTACGCGATTGCCGCTGAAAAAATAGTCACCATGGTCCATAGTACTAGCTTATTTTTCGTCAACCGATAGATGACATTTATCGGTTTACCATACATTGAGGTAACACTCATGAAGTCCTGTCCATTACCGCTTTTATATACTTTAGTCAGCGCGGCTCAGCTGATTAAACGTCAATGGCGGAAATTTTTATGGCTCTCTTGGCCACACTTAGTGATCACTCAGTTAGGGGGATGGCTTCTTTCCAATCCGTTTTTCTCTGAGCAAATGCCTTTGGTGTTCCTAACGGGGGTAGTAATGATTGGTGTGACGGCTTGGGTTACCGTCAGAATGCACAGAGCTATTTTACTCGATCATTCATTCGAGATAAAGAATCCACAACCCGTCTCTGGGCTAAGAGAATTGAGAGTCATCGGTTATTGGTTATTGCTATTTTCGGGATTATTGGTACTTATTTTTCTATTAACTTTCTCAGTCATGATTCTATTTGAACTCTCTTTCTTTGGTTTAGCGTTGCTGTTTTTGCTATTGGCTGTACCGGTTATTTGGTTATTTTCTCGCTGCCTATTAGTGATCCCTGCGGTATCGATCGACGATGAACCACGCGGGCTCATTACCGCATGGCGTTTGTCTCAGCCTTATCAGATATCGCTGTTTTTGCTCGTTGGTGTGTTACCACTAGGGGTTGGGTTCGTGGTGTATCAGTCAGCCCAATGGCATCAAAGTGTCAGTTTTTCATTGTTGGTGAATATATTGGGTTATGCATTTTGGATCTACGAGCTGTGTCTATTGTCGCTCAGTTATCGATGGATTAAACAGCGTAAACAGATCGATAACATGCTTGATACCTCGTCAAATAAACCGTCTTTACTGATTAAAGAATAATGTTGGTATGGGTAGAAGCGTCATTCATATAGATAAGAGCCATCCTTGGTTCGCATCTGCATCTATCTATCTATCTATCTATCTATCGTGTCAGGGTAAGCATTATTCGCAAGGGGGGGCTAAGTGAATTAACGCTAAACCGCCCAACGCCGTTTCACGATATTTTTTATTCATGTCTTTCCCTGTTTGGAACATGGTTTCAATCACTTTATCTAAAGAGATTAAGCACTTACTTGTGCGTTTCAGTGCCATGCGAGAGGCATTAATCGCTTTAACGGCGCCCATCGCATTACGTTCAATACAAGGAACTTGCACTAAGCCACCAATTGGGTCACATGTCATTCCTAGTGAATGTTCCATGGCAATTTCTGCTGCCATACAAATTTGCTCATTACTGCCGCCACGTAATGACGTTAATCCTGCCGCCGCCATCGAAGAGGATACGCCTATTTCTCCCTGGCAACCGACTTCGGCTCCTGAAATGGAGGCATTCATTTTATATAGCATACCAATTGCCCCCGCGACGGCGAGAAAATCTTTAATTTGTTTAAGATCCAAAGGGCGAATAAAGCGATGATAGTACATCAGTACTGCGGGAATGACTCCGGCTGCGCCATTGGTTGGGGAAGTGACGACCTGACCTCCAGCCGCATTTTCTTCACTGACAGCAAAAGCAAATAAGTTAATCCAATCCATGACTTCTAATGGGTCTTGTTCTGTGGACGCATTGGCTTCGAGTTTTTTCAAGAGCGCAGGTGCTCGGCGAGTCACATTAAGTCCGCCTTCTAAAATGCCTTCGGTTTCAAACCCTCGTTCCATGCAAGAGGACATCACTTGCCAAATCTGTTCTGATTTTCGATCGATCTCTTGCCCATCACGCAAAGCAAGTTCATTGCGAAGAACGAGACCGGCGAGACTAAGCCCATTACGTTGCGCTTTGTTGAGCAAGTCATCGGCACAGGTAAAAGGAAATTCAACGTTAATGGGTGAAGCGGCGTGACCATGTTCAAGTTGCGCAGCGGTAGCAATAAACCCACCACCAATTGAGTAGTAAGTTTCAAAAGCGACAAGGCGATGTTGCTGATCAAACGCGCTAAACGTTAGGCCATTTTCATGTAAAGGTAAGCTCTGTGGATGAAAAAGGAGATCATCTTGATGAGAAAAAGGGATGTTTTTTTTACCTGCTAAATTTAACGTAGCGGTTTGTTGAATGGTGTGTAAATCCATCTTCGCTTGTGTGATATCAATAGTATCTGGCTGATTACCGAGTAGTCCGAGTAATACCGCGCGATCGGTATGGTGACCTTTTCCGGTCAATGCTAATGAGCCATACAAATCAATCTGGACTCTGGTCACTAGCGATATATCCTCAATCAAGGATAAAAATTGAAAGCCAGCGATCATCGGTCCGTTGGTATGAGAGCTGGATGGCCCAACACCAACTTTAAAAATATCAAATATTGACAACATAATGTTTCCCTTATTGGTGTAATGCACTCGGCTACGTTTAGTGAGTATATACCCTTCCAACTTGAAGCTGCAGCGGTGTGAGCGGCGTTTGTTTATCTCTATCACATCGTGTCTATGTTCATCGGGCTTCACTCACTTGCCACTTCGCTGCGACTCCTCGTTATTCGGGGATAGCGCTCTTTTTCTTGTCATACTGAAAGCGACGCTGCGTTCAGCGCAAGGTTGTTTTGATGAGTGTTATCCATCGAAAACCGAGTGTGCAGAGGATAATATAAAACCTAGTATTTTACTCAAGTATTTGCTATTTTTCGCAAAATACCACCAAAAGAGCAGCATTGATGTCTATCTGGCAAACCACGACACTGACCAATCGTTACCATGCGTTACCCAAGGTTTTTTATCGAGAAGTAATGCCTCAACCGCTCGATAATCCAAAATGGATAGCATGGAATGCGGAATTCGCTACTCAGTTCGGTTTACCCGATCAACCCGATCAAGAACTGCTTGTTTGTTTCTCTGGGCTACAGATGCCGGAGAGTTTTAAACCATTGGCAATGAAATACGCGGGTCATCAATTCGGGGTTTATAATCCAGATTTAGGCGATGGGCGAGGTGTGCTATTAGCCGAAATAACCAGTCTCTCAGGGGAAGTCTTTGATCTGCATTTAAAAGGTGCTGGGCTTACCCCTTATTCACGGATGGGGGATGGGCGTGCGGTCTTACGTTCGACAATCCGTGAGTATTTATGTAGCGAGGCGATGGCGGGATTAGGCATTGCCACCACTCGAGCGCTGGGGATGATGGTTAGTGATACGCTAGTCTATCGTGAGCAAGCAGAAAAAGGCGCTTTATTAGTCAGAATAAGCCAAAGCCACGTGCGTTTTGGTCACTTTGAGCATTTCTTTTATACTAATCAAATCAATGAGCTACGTTTATTGGTCGATAAGGTTATCGAGTGGCATTATCCGCAATGTCTGCAAGCGGATAACCCTTATGCTGATTGGTTTGCACAGGTTGTTGAGCGAACCGCAAAGATGATTGCTCAATGGCAAGCGGTCGGTTTCGCTCATGGGGTGATGAATACGGATAATATGTCTATTCTTGGACAAACGTTTGATTATGGTCCTTTTGGGTTTTTAGATGATTATGACCCAAGTTTTATTTGTAACCACTCGGATTATCAAGGCCGTTATGCCTTTAATCAGCAACCAAGAATAGGTTTATGGAATCTGTCTGCTTTAGCACACGCTGTATCACCACTTATTGACCGCGGAGATTTAGAACAAGCATTGAGCCGTTATGAACCGCTACTTAATCAATATTTTAGCGAGCTAATGCGTCAGAAACTAGGCTTATTGACTCAGCAGCCTGGGGACAGTGAGTTATTCGAACAGCTATTTACGTTACTCGCGAAACATCGAGTCGACTACACGCGTTTTATGCGTCAGTTATCGTGTTTAGATCATGCTGATGAACAAAGCGTTATCGATCTCGTTGCTGATAGAGACGCTGGTCAGCGGTGGCTAGAGCATTATCTGCAGCGTTGTCAGCAAGAGAAAGACGCTCAAGGCCATTTAGTCTCGATCTCTCAACGTTGTGCCACGATGCGCAACCATAATCCGAAATACATTTTACGAAATTACTTGGCACAGATCGCAATTGAACGCGCTGAGCAGGGGGACTATCGTGAATTGGAGCGGTTAACCAACGTATTACGTCACCCTTTTTCTGAACAAGTCGAGAACGAGCATTATGCTCAATTGCCGCCCGATTGGGGAAAGACGCTGTCGATAAGCTGCTCTTCTTAGCTTATGATCTCTTGCACCTCGAGGTTACTATCGGTCTTTTTTAAGTAGGACCTTCATCCTATTCTCATCTCGACGATGCCTTGTTGACTATAGACTCGTCATTACGGTGGGACCGTCGAGTGTCGAATTTTTTAAAGTATAAAAGTAAGAGCAAGATCTCTTTTTATCGATTTGGATAAAAAAAGACCTCGATTCTCTTGAAAAAGCCTTTATTGTCCCCATTTCGATTACAGCGTGTTGAAACGAGGTGATGGATTTTTTAGCACTTAGGCGAGTTTTTATCAGATTGACGGGTTCCGGCTTGGGGTTTAACTCGACAGCAAAAGCTTGGGTCGGTAGAATGTCGCGTCTAAATTTTTGTCCTGAGACTAATCAGAGATACCTTTATTCGGCGCAAATCGGCAAAGATATCACTCATTAGTCCGGCGTGAAGGTGAGTTAACTGGATACGCCGATGCTCCATGTTTTATCGCTAAGTGTTCAATCGAGCACCACACAAGGATGCAGCCAGTCAACGTATTGGCTCATGATGCTCAGTAATACTGAGCCAGTTTTGAGGTTTATAAATAATGCAAGTTACTGTTGAAACGCTAGAAGGCCTAGAGCGCCGTCTCAATATTACTGTTCCAGCTGCAAACATCGAAGATGCGGTGACAGCGGAACTACGCAACATCGCGAAAAACCGTCGTTTTGATGGTTTCCGTAAAGGCAAAGTGCCAATGAAAATGGTTGCTAAGATGTACGGCAAAGCAGTACGTCAAGATATGCTTGGTGAAGTGATGCAGCGTCACTTTATCGAAGCTATCGTAAAAGAAAAAATCAACCCAGCGGGCGCACCAACGTTTGCTCCTGTTTCAATGGAAGAAGGCCAAGATTTGGTATTCACCGCTACTTTTGAAGTTTATCCAGAAGTTGAGTTGAAAGGTTTAGAAAACATTACGGTAGAAAAACCAGCAGCAGAAGTGACCGACGCCGACGTCGCTGAAATGCTAGAAACGCTTCGTAAGCAGCAAGCGACTTGGGTAGAAGTGGATGAAGCGGCTGAAGAAGGTAAGCGTGTTTCTATCGACTTCATCGGTTCGATTGACGGTGAAGAGTTTGAAGGCGGCAAAGCGGAAAACTTCCCACTAGAAATGGGCGCAGGCCGTATGATCCCTGGTTTTGAAGACGGTATTGCTGGAAAAACCAAAGGCATGGAATTTGAAATCGACGTGACTTTCCCAGAAGATTACCATGCGGAAAATCTAAAAGGTAAAGCGGCTAAGTTTGCTATCAAAGTAAACAAAGTTGAAGCTCGTGAGCTACCAGAATTGAACGATGAATTTGTTGCTAAATTTGGCGTTGCAGACGGTGGTCTTGAAGGTCTTAAAGCTGAAGTTCGCAAAAACATGGAACGTGAGCTAAAGCAAGCCATCAAAACACGCGTTAAAGAGCAAGCGATTGAAGGCTTAGTAAAAGAGAACGAACTACTGGTTCCTTCTGCTTTGGTTGACCAAGAAATCAACGTACTACGTCAGCAAGCAGCCCAACGTTTTGGTGGTAACACTGAAGCGGCTAACCAACTTCCACGTGAGCTATTTGAAGAACAAGCGAAACGCCGTGTTGTTGTTGGCCTACTACTTGGTGAAGTGATCCGTACTCAAGAGCTGAAAGCGGATGAAGAGAAAGTAAAAGCGATCATCGAAGAGATGGCCACCGCTTATGAAGATCCAAGTGAAGTGATTGCTTACTACCAGCAAAATGAGCAAATGATGAACAACATGCGCAATGTAGCTCTAGAAGAGCAAGCGATTGATGCCATCATTGCCAAAGCACAAGTAACGGAAAAAACCGTTAGCTTTAATGAGCTAATGAACCCAGAAGCGGCTTAATTTTAGTCGGTGATCAGCAAGAAGGGTTGACGAAACCTCGACTCTTCTGCTAACAATGGTCCGTGTGATGCCCATCATTCGGGCCATTTATTTTAGGGATATTAAGACTATGAGCTACCAAGAAAAAAATGCAATGTCGCCAATTATTGACGCGCTAGTACCCATGGTGGTGGAACAAACTTCTCGTGGTGAGCGCTCATACGACATCTATTCTCGCTTATTGAAAGACCGTGTTATTTTCCTAACGGGTCAAGTAGAAGATCACATGGCAAATCTTGTCGTGGCTCAACTGCTTTTCTTAGAATCTGAAAATCCAGATAAAGATATTTTTCTATACATCAACTCACCCGGTGGCAGCGTAACCGCAGGTATGTCGATTTATGACACGATGCAGTTTATTAAACCGAATGTAAGTACCCTGTGTGTTGGACAAGCTTGCTCTATGGGTGCTTTTTTATTGGCAGGTGGTGCTCCTGGCAAACGTTACGTTCTGCCTAACTCACGTGTCATGATTCACCAACCACTCGGTGGATTCCAAGGGCAGGCATCGGATATTCAGATCCATGCGCAAGAAATTTTGAGCATCAAGAATAAATTAAATATGCTACTTGCAGAGCATACCGGACAGCCACTAGATGTCATTGAACGTGATACTGACCGAGATAACTTTATGTCAGCGCAGCAAGCAGTCGATTACGGTATTGTTGATGCGATACTTACCCATCGCGGTGAATAACAATCGTAATAATTGATTAACGCAATTTGGGGTAAATTGTTATACACTCAAATTATCAAGAGTAAAGGCTAAGAGGTTAGCGAATGACAGATAAAAGCAAAGAGGGTAGTAGCAGTAAGCTACTGTACTGCTCTTTCTGTGGCAAAAGCCAGCACGAAGTTCGCAAGCTAATCGCAGGTCCTTCAGTCTACATTTGTGATGAATGTGTCGATCTTTGTAACGATATTATTCGTGAAGAGATCAAAGATGTTTTACCGAAGAAAGAGTCGTCGGCGTTACCAACACCGCGTGAAATTCGTGAACATCTTGATGACTATGTGATTGGCCAAGAACACGCGAAAAAAGTGCTCGCTGTTGCGGTATATAACCACTATAAGCGTTTACGTAACGGTGATACGACCAGTGATGGTGTGGAACTCGGTAAAAGTAATATTTTGCTGATCGGTCCAACCGGTAGCGGTAAAACACTGTTGGCAGAAACGTTAGCTCGCTTTTTGGATGTGCCATTTACTATGGCCGATGCTACGACCCTGACGGAAGCGGGTTATGTGGGCGAAGATGTTGAAAACATCATCCAAAAATTGCTACAGAAATGCGATTACGACGTTGCAAAAGCGGAGCGCGGAATCGTGTATATTGATGAAATCGATAAGATTTCACGCAAAGCAGAAAATCCGTCGATCACTCGAGATGTCTCTGGTGAAGGCGTTCAACAAGCACTGCTTAAATTGGTTGAAGGTACCGTTGCTTCTGTTCCGCCACAAGGTGGACGTAAGCATCCTCAGCAAGAGTTTTTACAGGTTGATACCTCCAAAATCCTCTTCATTTGTGGTGGTGCTTTCTCTGGTTTGGATAAGGTGATTGAGCAACGCGTTGCTAAAGGCACTGGGATTGGTTTTGGTGCTGAAGTTCGTTCAAAAGACAACAGTAAGTCATTGAGTGAATTATTCACCCAAGTTGAGCCAGAAGATTTGGTTAAATACGGTCTGATTCCTGAGTTTATTGGTCGTTTACCAGTGACCGCAACCTTGACGGAGTTGGATGAAAAAGCGTTAATTCAAATCTTGTGTGAGCCTAAAAACGCGCTGACTAAACAGTACGCTGCTCTTTTCGAGTTAGAGAAAGCAGAACTTGAATTTCGTGAAGATGCCTTGCGTGCTATCGCTGCTAAAGCGATGAAACGCAAAACAGGAGCACGTGGTTTACGTTCAATTCTCGAAAATGTTCTGTTAGAAACCATGTACGAGCTCCCTTCAATGGCAGACGTTGAAAAAGTCGTGATTGACGAATCCGTCATTAATGGTGAGTCAGAGCCGCTACTTATTTATTCTGGAAATGAGAGTCAGGCAGCAGGCGCTGAGTAAAAAGTGTTCAACCATTTTTAAAAGGAGGTAGTGATACCTCCTTTTTTTAATTCCGTCATTGAATCCAGTCAGTTAGGCCCCATATACTCCGATATACATAAAAGCGGAAGAGAGAATAATATGAACTTGGAACGTTCCGAGCGTATCGAGATCCCAGTACTACCTCTGCGCGATGTGGTGGTATACCCACATATGGTCATTCCTCTGTTTGTTGGCCGTGAAAAATCCATCCAATGCTTAGAAGCAGCGATGGATAACAACAAACAAGTGCTCTTGGTTGCTCAAAAACAAGCTGAAACCGATGAGCCGAAAGTTTCCGATCTATTTGCAGTAGGAACGGTAGCGACCATTCTTCAACTATTAAAACTGCCAGACGGTACGGTCAAGGTTTTGGTTGAAGGCCAGCAGCGCGCGAAAATTAATCAATTTCATGAGGGTGATTTCTTTTCAGCAGAGGCGGAATATCTGCTGACACCAGAGTTGGATGAAAAAGAACAAGAAGTGATTGTTCGCAGTGCGATCAATCAATTTGAAGGCTTTATCAAACTGAATAAGAAAATCCCACCTGAAGTACTTACTTCACTGAATGGGATTGATGAAGCCGCTCGCTTAGCTGATACCATCGCCGCTCACATGCCTTTAAAATTGGTGGATAAGCAAAAAGTATTAGAGATTTTAGACATTTCTGAGCGTTTAGAATTTTTAATGGGGCAAATGGAGTCGGAAATCGATCTGTTACAAGTTGAGAAGCGTATTCGCACTCGAGTGAAAAAACAGATGGAGAAATCTCAGCGTGAGTATTATTTGAATGAGCAAATGAAAGCTATTCAAAAAGAGCTCGGTGAGATGGACGACACGCCTGATGAATTCGAGACTCTGCAAAAGAAAATCGATGATTCAAAAATGCCCAAAGAAGCTCGCGATAAAACTCAGCAAGAGCTACACAAACTCAAAATGATGTCACCGATGTCAGCAGAAGCAACCGTGGTGCGTAGCTACATCGATTGGATGGTCAGCGTGCCTTGGACGAAGCGTTCAAAGGTTAAAAAAGATCTCGCGAAAGCGGAAGAAATCCTTAACGCTGATCATTACGGTTTGAAACGAGTTAAAGAGCGCATCTTAGAGTATCTTGCGGTGCAAACTCGGATCAATAAACTCAAAGGCCCTATCCTATGTTTGGTTGGACCTCCAGGGGTTGGTAAAACGTCATTAGGTCGTTCTATTGCATCAGCAACGGGTCGCCAGTATGTGCGTATGGCACTAGGTGGGGTACGTGATGAGGCGGAGATTCGTGGTCACCGTCGGACTTATATTGGCTCACTGCCTGGAAAATTAATTCAGAAAATGGCTAAGGTTGGGGTAAAAAACCCACTTTTCCTGTTGGACGAAATTGATAAAATGTCTTCAGACATGCGTGGCGATCCTGCTTCAGCGCTGTTAGAAGTTTTGGATCCAGAACAGAACAATTCGTTTAACGACCATTACTTGGAAGTGGATTACGATTTATCTGATGTGATGTTCGTTGCAACATCAAACTCGATGAATATTCCAGGGCCACTGCTGGATCGTATGGAAGTGATTCGCTTGTCTGGTTATACCGAAGATGAGAAGCTCAATATTGCTAAGCGCCATTTGGTGAATAAGCAGATTGAGCGTAATGGACTAAAGCCCAGCGAAATCATCATCGAAGATTCAGCGATCACTGGCATTATTCGCTATTACACGCGTGAAGCTGGTGTGCGTGGACTGGAACGCGAAATTTCGAAAATTTGTCGTAAAGCGGTGAAGAAGATCCTGCTCAATGCCTCAGTGAAAACGGTAACGGTCAACCAAGAAAACTTAAAAGAGTTTTTAGGGGTACAGCGTTTTGATTACGGTAAAGCCGATGATAGTAATCGAATTGGTCAAGTAACGGGGTTAGCGTGGACAGAAGTTGGTGGTGACTTACTGACGATTGAGACTCAATCGATGCCAGGTAAAGGTAAGTTAACCCAAACGGGTTCACTTGGCGATGTGATGCAAGAGTCTATTCAGGCCGCCATGACCGTCGTTCGTTCTCGTGCTGATAAATTAGGCATCAATAGCGATTTTTACGAGAAAAAAGACATCCATGTCCACGTTCCTGAAGGCGCAACTCCGAAGGATGGGCCAAGTGCAGGTATTGCAATGTGTACGGCACTGGTATCTAGCTTAACGGGTAATCCTGTTAAAGCTGAAGTCGCAATGACGGGAGAAATCACGTTACGTGGTGAAGTGCTCCCTATCGGTGGCTTAAAAGAGAAGTTGTTAGCAGCGCATCGTGGCGGCATAAAAATGGTCTTAATTCCAAAAGACAATGAACGTGATTTGGAAGAGATCCCAGATAATGTCATCGCAGATTTACAAGTGATCCCTGTCCAGTGGATCGATGAAGTCTTGCAGCTTGCCTTAGAAAATGACCCAGCTGGGGTTAGTTTTGCTGTTGTAAAATAGTGATGTGTAGCAAAAATAACTAAAAGATTACGCTGATAGGTCGAAAAAGGCTTGTCAGCGTTTTTTTTGGGAGCTAACGTTACCAACTATGGCTTAAGCCCTGTTGTAATAAGGCATTAAGCCTGTTTTTAATCTTAATGGAACGAAATCGGCACCGAACAAAACAATAACTTGGTGACCAAAGGGGAATTACAGTGAATAAGACACAACTAGTAGAAAAAATCGCAGAAAATGCGGATATTTCCAAAGCATCCGCTGGTCGCGCACTGGATGCATTTATCGAAGCAGTGACCGATACACTTCAATCTGGTGATCAAGTAGCGTTAGTAGGTTTTGGTACTTTCTCTGTCCGCTCACGCGCAGCTCGTACTGGCCGTAACCCAAAAACGGGTGAAGAGATCCAAATTGCTGAAGCTAAAGTACCCGCGTTTAAGGCTGGCAAAGCTTTAAAAGACGCTTGTAACTAATACAGGGTGTTTTTTGCCGTTTTAACGCAAAAATAATTCGAACCTTTTGAAATTATGCGCATCCTACTGATGCGCATTTCTTTTTCTGATATTATCGCGCTATTCAATTTTGGCTGAAGCATTTAGCTTCAAACCCGGAGAGCAGTACAACTATGATGGAACGATTACGCGAAGGCGTGAACAGCATCGCGGTGAAAATTATCCTAGGACTCATCATCCTATCGTTTATCTTTGCAGGCGTGGGTAACTATATCGTTGGCGGCGGCAATAATGCAGCGGCCAAAGTCGGCAAGACAGAGATCAGTCGTGGGGAATTTGAACAGGCGTATCAAAATGAACGTAATCGCATGCAGTCACAACTTGGCGATTACTTTTCTACATTACTAGCAGACCCAACTTATGTCGCTTCACTACGACGCTCAGTGCTTGATAGCATGATCAATGATATTTTAATTGAGCAGCATGCACAGTCGCTCGGTTTACGTGTAAGTGATAATCAAGTTCGTCAAGCCATTATTGCCATGCCAGAGTTCCAGTCGGCAGGTCAATTTGATCAAAATATCTATCAATCTGCTCTGCGTCGTGCAGGGTTTACCCCCGATGCTTTTGCCGAGTATATGCGTCGTAGTCTGGTCCGTGATCAACTGGTTGCGGCTTTACAGACCAGCGAGTTTACTTTACCCGGTGAAGTCGAAGGGTTGAGTGCGTTAGTGGCTCAAGCTAGAGATGTGCGAACCATCACGCTACCGACCACTGATTTCGCAAAAGAGGTTCAGCTAACAGATCAAGAGATTGAGCAGTATTATCAACAAAATGATGATCGATATACTCGTCCGGAACAGATGAGAATTTCTTATATCGAGTTGTCAGCGCAGCAGTTGAAACAAGCCATCACCATTACGGATGAGCAGACCAAAGCATTCTATGACGCGCATCAAGATAAATATGCTTCTAAAGAACAGCGTAAAGTCAGCCACATCATGATCCAAGGTGATGATCAACAAGCAGCTCAGGCGATTTTAGATCAATTACACAATGGGGCGGACTTTGCTCAATTGGCGAAAGAGAAATCACAAGACATTGGTAGTTCCCAAGAGGGTGGTGAGCTAGGTTGGATTGAACGTGATACGATGGACGCGGCTTTTGAAAGTGCGGCTTTTGCTCTTCAACAAGTCGGTGAAATTAGCGGGCTGGTAAAATCGGATTTCGGCTACCACATCATTAAACTTGATGAACTTAAGGCTCCAGTGATTAAGCCTTATGAGCAAGTTGCTGCTGAGATAAAAGCAGAGTTACAAGATCAGCAAGCGGTTGATCGGTTTTATCAACTACAAACTGAGCTAGAGCGTATTGCTTTTGAGTCACCAGACTCGTTAGATGAAGCCGCTAAGGCAATTGGCGCAGACATTCAACGTACGGATTTTATTTCAGTCGCAGAATTGCCTGCTACATTGAGTGCTCCTGCGGTTATACAAGCGCTGCGACAGCCAGAAGTCAAAGAAGATCAACTGAACTCGGATGCAATTGAAATTGCCCCTGAGCATGTTGTGGTTGTCCGTGTTGAGCAAACTCGTCCAGAAATTATTTTACCGTTGGCCGAGGTTCGTGAGCAAATCGTTGCGACGTTATCGCGTTTAAAAGCGGAGCAGCAAGCATTGCAATTGGCAAACGATTTAGTCACGGGTTTAAACGCTGGCGATAATAGTTTATTAGACGACCATCAATTAGCCTTTAGTGAGGTTCAGCGTATGGACAGAAGTTCTCCATTGGCTGAAATCGTCTTCTCTATGCCGAAGCCAGAAGGCGAGCATCATGTTTATGCACATGGCAAAGATGCACAAGGCAACGTTGTTGTTATCGCTTTAGCTGCTGTGACGACTGAGGTTGACCCACAATTGAATCAGCAAATTGGCGCTCAGTTATCTCGCATTGGACTACAACAGAATGTTGAGGGTATTTTGGGTGTATTACGTCAAAATACGAAAATCCAATATTATGGTTTAGAGCAATAACGGCCTGTTATGTAAATAACATGTTTGTCATTTTGGGCTGCATTTGCAGCCCATTTTATTTTCTTGTTTTGTTCAAATAGTCGATGTGACTAATCCTTTATTATCGTCTTGTCTACCCCTGTGCTATGAGAAAATACAACGTTGTTGATCACCAAGATCCAGCGTGTTCGATCGGTGATTCCTGTTCTATCTGGTGGTGTAGGGATGCGATAAACACTTAAACAAGGAAGGAACAATGATTAAGAATTATTTACTTGCCCTGCTGCTGGGCTTAAGCCTGCCCGTTAGCCAAGCGATGGGCGAAGAAACGGTCAGCGTTAATCAGGGCTTTGAGATCACAGTGAATGTTAATACCGCCTCTGCAGAAGAGATCGCAACTTTGTTACAAGGCATTGGCTTGCAAAAAGCTCAGGCGATTGTTGAATATCGTGAGATAAATGGTCAGTTTTTAACAAAAGAAGATCTAACTAAAGTGAAGGGAATCGGGCCAGCAATCGTGGCAAGAAACGATAAACGTATTTTACTGTAATGTGAACCACCCGCGAACAAGAAACTCAGGCTTAGCCCTGAGTTTTTTTATGAGGGGGACTCCTCGTCTGAAACTCGCATCTTATTGCCAGTTCAGTATATAATTCATCGTTGACCAATCACGCGATGAGTCGTGAACTAAACGAATGGAGTAAAGCATGTCCTTGCAAACAACGGTAATTACCGTGGATGGACCTAGTGGCGCTGGTAAAGGCACACTGTGTATGTTGTTGGCGAAAAAGCTCGGTTTTCAACTGTTAGATTCGGGCGCAATCTATCGCGTACTTGCCTTAGCCGCGATTCATCATGGCGTTGACCCTGAGTCTGAAGAGGCATTAGTTCCTCTAGCCACACACCTTGATGTTGAGTTCATTGCTGAAGGCGACTTGGTTAAAGTAATTTTAGAAGGTGAAGACGTTTCTAAGGCCTTGCGTAAAGAAGAAACGGGTATGGCCGCCTCAAAAATTGCTGCCTTGCCTCGTGTCCGTGAGGCGTTATTGCGTAGACAGCGTGCGTTCGAGCAAGGTAAAGGCTTAGTGGCCGATGGGCGAGATATGGGAACCGTGGTCTTTCCTGAAGCTGCGGTAAAAATTTTCCTTGATGCAAGTGCAGAAGAGCGTGCGCGTAGACGCTATAAGCAGTTGCAACTGAAGGGCCTTGATGTTAAATTTGACGCCCTTTTAAGCGAAATTCAAGAACGTGACGATAGAGATCGTAATCGTTCAGTGGCGCCACTGCGTCCAGCGGAAGGTTCGCTATTATTAGATTCAACGACTTTGTCTATCGACGAGGTTGTGGCTCAAGCATTACAATACATCGAATCGAAGTTAGCGGAATAAACCACGTTAGCTAAGAACGTTGGTCGCAAGGATGATGACTGGCGATTTTAACAACCCCATGCGGTAGGATACCCGTGGACGTTTAATTATTGAAGATTAAATACATGACTGAATCTTTTGCTCAACTCTTTGAAGAGTTTCTAAACGAAACCCAATTTCAACAAGGTACTATCGTTAAAGGTACTGTAGTTGCGATTGAAAATGGCTATGTACTTGTTGATGCAGGCCTTAAGTCTGAGTCTGCTATTCCAGCAGAACAGTTCAAAAACGCTGCGGGAGAACTAGAAGTAGAAGTTGGTTCAGAAGTTGACGTAGCACTTGACGCTGTTGAAGACGGTTTCGGTGAAACTCAACTTTCTCGTGAGAAAGCTAAGCGTCACGAAGCTTGGATCGTTCTTGAGAAAGCTTACGAAGAAGCTGAAACGGTTATCGGTATCATCAATGGTAAAGTTAAAGGTGGCTTCACTGTTGAATTGAACGGTATTCGTGCATTCCTTCCAGGCTCTCTAGTTGACGTACGTCCTATCCGTGACACTGCTCACCTAGAAAACAAAGAGCTAGAGTTCAAAGTTATCAAGCTAGACCAGAAGCGTAACAACGTTGTTGTTTCTCGTCGTGCTGTTATCGAATCAGAAAGCAGTGTTGAGCGTGACGAACTTCTTGAAACTCTACAAGAAGGTACTGAAGTTAAAGGTATCGTTAAGAACCTTACTGATTACGGTGCATTCGTTGATCTTGGCGGTGTTGATGGTCTACTACATATCACTGATATGGCGTGGAAACGTGTTAAGCACCCATCAGAGATCGTTAACGTTGGTGACGAAATCCTAGTTAAAGTTCTTAAGTTTGACCGTGACCGCACTCGTGTATCACTAGGTCTAAAACAGCTAGGCGAAGATCCATGGGTAGCTATTGCTAAGCGTTACCCAGAAGGTCACCGACTAACTGGTCGTGTTACTAACCTAACAGATTACGGCTGCTTCGTAGAAATCGAAGAAGGCGTTGAAGGTCTAGTACACGTTTCAGAAATGGATTGGACTAACAAGAACATCCACCCATCTAAAGTTGTTAATGTTGGCGACGAAGTAGATGTGATGGTTCTTGATATCGATGAAGAGCGTCGTCGTATTTCTCTAGGTCTAAAACAGTGTAAAGCTAACCCTTGGCAGTCATTCGCTGAAGCGCAAGCTAAAGGCGACAAAGTAACTGGTAAGATCAAGTCTATCACTGATTTCGGTATCTTTATCGGTCTTGACGGTGGTATCGATGGTCTTGTTCACCTATCTGATATCTCTTGGAATGTTCCTGGAGAAGAAGCGGTACGTGATTACAAGAAAGGCGATGAGATCTCAGCAGTTGTTCTAGCAGTAGATGCAGAGCGTGAGCGCATCTCTCTAGGCGTTAAGCAAATGGAAAATGACCCATTCAATGCTTACGTTGCAGACAACAAGAAAGGCACTCTAGTTAACGGTACAGTAACAGCCGTTGATGCTAAAGGCGCAACGATCACTCTTGAAGATGGCGTAGAAGGTTATATCCGCGCTTCTGAAATTGCTCGTGACCGCATTGAAGATGCCTCTCTTCTTCTAAGCGTTGGTGATAAAGTTGAAGCGAAATTTACTGGTGTTGACCGTAAAAACCGCGTAATCAACCTATCTATCAAAGCGAAAGATGAAGCTGATGAGCAAGAAGCAATGGCAACTATCAACAAGCAAGATGAAGCTGCTTTTGGTAATGCAATGGCTGATGCTTTCAAAGCTGCTAAAGGCGAATAAGTTAAATTCGTAAATAGAAAGGAACCTGCATAGGTTCCTTTTTTTTGCCTTTTCTCTACAAAATTAAGCAAGTGTTTGTTGGAACTGCTATTACTGACTATAATCAAGGTAAAAACTCAATGAGGGAAACTATGACTAAGTCTGAATTGATAGAAAGGCTGTGTGCAGTACAAACGCATCTGTCAGCCAAAGAAATTGAAGATGCCGTAAAAGATGTTCTTGAACACATGTCCAAAACGTTAGAAGACGGAGAGAGAATCGAAATTCGTGGTTTCGGCAGTTTCTCTTTACACTATCGTGAGCCTCGCATTGGACGTAATCCAAAGACTGGCGAAAAAGTAGAGTTAGAGGGAAAATATGTACCTCACTTTAAGCCGGGTAAAGAACTACGTGAGCGGGTTAACCAGAACATTTAGTAATACGACAAGTACACCAGCGGCATGCTTTTTCAGTATGCCGCTTTTTTGTGTCTCAAAAGTCACTGGATTATTAGATTGAGCATGGTTTGTCAGACGAATTTACTGCATAATCAGCAAGCGAATTGGTGAATATGAACCTAAATAGGATAGGTATTATGAAAATAATAAAAATTATCGTGTTATTGGCCTTATTTCTTATCGCGTTAGCGTTAGGTGCTCAAAATCAAGCGATCGTGACGTTTAATTATCTGCTTGCCCAAGGTGAGTTTCACTTATCAACGTTATTGGGCGGCGTGTTTGTGACCGGTTTTTTAGTGGCTTGGATTTTATTTGGTGGTTTGTATCTTAAAGCGAAGCTTGAGATACGTAAGCTTAATCGTAAAATAGCCAAGCAAGTCGTGCCGCAAACGCCAATCAAGCCAAAAGCTAATCTGGAATAATTAATGTTAGAACTTCTCTTCTTGCTCTTGCCCATTGCTGCCGCTTACGGATGGTATATGGGCAATCGTAGCGCCCAGCAAGACAAGCAGAAGCACTCTCACCAAATCTCCCGCCAATACGTTACGGGGTTAAACTTATTACTTTCTGATCAATCTGATAAAGCCGTTGACCATTTTATTGAACTGCTTCAAGTTGATAATGAAACGATTGATACTCATCTCGCGTTAGGTAATCTGTTTCGTTCCCGTGGTGAAGTCGATCGCGCCATTCGCATCCACCAGAATCTTATTTCCCGATCAGGCTTAACGATTGATCAAAAAAATCTAGCACTGCAACAGCTTGCTAAAGACTATATGGTGGCAGGTTTTCTCGATCGCGCCGAAAAAATATTTGAACAATTGATCGATGAACCTGAGCATCGCGAGTCCGCTTTGCAACAATTAACGGCGATTTACCAACAAACACGCGAATGGCATAAAGCGATTGAGTGTGCACAGGCGTTAGTGAAGTTGGGGCGTAAGCGGATGAAAAATAGTATCGCTCATTTTTGGTGTGAGTTGGCAATGCTAGAGCAATCTGACGGGCAAGATAATAAAGCCATGCAGTTTTTTAAACGTGCATTGCATGAAGATCCTAAATGTGTCCGCGCCAGTATTTCGCTGGGTAAGCTGTGTCTCGCGAATCAGCAATATCAGCAGACGATCAGTCATTTAGAGCGTGTCTTAAGCCAAGATATTGACTTCATTGGTGAAGTGTTACCAACCTTGGCTGAATGTTATCATCACCTTGGTCAAGAAGATGCTCTGGTTGAGTTTTTGCGCCAATGTATTGATAAGAATGCCGGAGTTTCTGCGGAGTTAATGCTTGCGCAGTTGGTCGCTCAACATGATGGTGTGGCAAGTGCTCAAGAGCTGTTAACTCGTCAATTAGTTAAAAACCCGACCATGAAAGGTTTTTATCGCTTAATTGGTTATCACATCGCAGAAGCGGAAGAAGGCAGAGCGAAAGCCAGCCTTTCTACCTTACAAAAATTGGTTGGAGAACAGCTAAAAGCCAAACCTCACTATCGCTGTCGTCATTGCGGATTCTCGACTCACTCGCTGTATTGGCATTGCCCCTCTTGTAAGGGGTGGGGGACAATTAAGCCGATCCGTGGTTTAGATGGTGAGTAATTCCCTCATGTATGTTTAACCAGAAATAGACCGAGCATCCATCGGTACGTATTGAATGGAACAAAGGTTAAGTATCAAAACGATAGGTCATTATTAGGAGTAAAAATGAACGACCAAAAAGTCATTGTTGCCTTGGATTATGAAAAACGAGCAGAGGCGCTTGCCTTCGTCGATAAGATTGACCCATCGAGCTGTCGATTAAAAGTGGGTAAGGAAATGTTTACTCTATTTGGCCCGGAGTTGATACGTGAATTGCATCGCCGTGACTTCTCTGTCTTTCTTGACTTAAAGTTTCATGATATTCCGAATACTTGTGCGAAAGCGGTTCGCGCTGCAGCAGAGCTTGGCGTATGGATGGTAAATGTCCATGCTAGTGGCGGTGAGCGAATGATGGTGGCCGCTCGTGAAATACTCGAACCTTATGGTAACGAGCGTCCGTTACTGATAGCGGTGACCGTATTAACCAGTATGGAGCAGGTCGATTTGGCAGGGATAGGGATTAACCTTGCGCCAGAGCAGCATGTACTACGTTTAGCGACCTTAACTAAAAATGCTGGCTTAGATGGCGTGGTCTGCTCTGCTCAAGAAGCCTCTGCATTAAAACAGCATTTAGGCTCATCGTTTAAGTTGGTTACACCGGGGATTCGTCCGGTTGGAGCTGATGTTGGTGACCAAAAACGGATTATGACGCCGATTCAAGCCCTAGAAGCGGGCTCGGACTATTTAGTGATTGGACGGCCTATCACTCAAGCTAATCATCCCGCTCAAGTCTTAGCTGAGATTAATGCCTCACTGATGGCTGTTTAGCATTGAGAGTGCGCCAATTAAATTGGCGCACCGCTATGAAATTTAAAATCATCATCTGGGCTCTGGATGAGCTCAGCTTCAATAGCAGCAAAATAGTCGATACGTTGACGGATATCGTTTGCTGCAATGTGTTCAGCTAATGCTAGATAATCTTGATAGTGCCGAGCCTCAGAACGCAATAATGAGAGATAGAATCGTCCAATCTCTTCCGGTAAGTGAGGGGCTAACTTAGCAAATCGTTCGCAAGATCGAGCTTCGATAAACGCACCGATGATCAATTTATCAATCAATGCATCCGGTTCGAAGGTTTTAACGTGCTTAAGCATGCCTTTGGCATAGCGACTCGCATTGATTGGCTGATACTCTAACTCTTGGCGTTCAATAATTTCTGCTACTTGATAAAAATGATGCAACTCTTCTTTGATCAATAAAACCATTTTCTCAATCATCGCTTCGCCATAGGCACAGTCACTTCTCGCGTGAATCGATTTCGACAACTGACTGGTTCCTTTGAGAGAAAGCAAATCGCCTTGGCATTGATAAGCAAAACGTTCATAGGGTTGAATTAAGGCTGTCAATTGCTGAGTGGCTTCATCGGTTAGCACATAGCGTTTGAGTAAAAAAATGGCGCTTTGCGCAGCCTTCAGCTCACATAATAAATGATCTCGTAAAATAACGTTTAAATTCTCAGGTCGTTTGGCTTGAACTATCCAAGAGTCGGGCGTCGGGCAGAGTAGGAATTGCTCAATTGGAGCGAGTAATGGTTGAATGGCGGTCTGTATCATGGTCATTAAAAAATATCGGCTTAAGCTATCATTTGGATCAGTAGTGATAGGATGAACTTGACGTGGAGCCCCAATCATACCATTGGTCGATATTCATGGGGAACAATGGTAACGTCCTATACGGTTACTTGTCTCGGGATAAAAGACGGTAAATGATGAATTGTCGTCTGTCTGGCATTTGATGATGGAGGATGGCTATGGGAAAAGTATCGAGTTGTCCCTTTACCACTTTTTCTTCTCACCAAATAATGCTTCCATATCACTGTTGCGCTCTTTGTCTTCCATTTGTTGGACATCAGCAGCACTTTTAGTTTGACGGCGTTGTTCAATGTCATCATGCATGGTTTGCAGTTTTTCTCTTGCTTGAGTCGAATAGCTGTCGTTTTTGGTATTCAGAACATCAATCCCTTTGCGGAGAAGTTGCAGTGCGGTACCTGGTTGTCCACGAACAATCGAATCGTTGGCACGCTTAATCACGTTTTCAATATTAATTCGAATTTGAATGGTTTCAAGCCGAGCGTTTTCTGCGACGAAGGCTTGGGTATCAAAACGACCTTTGTTGTGTTCACTGCGTACCGTATCTCGGAGTCGTTTAACCAGTTTGAGCATGACAATGGCTTGCTTATCGCTACTTGGAACTTTAAACGGCGTACTTTCTCCACCGGGATGGTTTTCTTTTAGGTGTTTAATTTGTGCCTGCATATTTTCGACGCGCTGTGCCAATTGCTTATTTTTGGGATCTAAATCAAGCATGTTTTGCAGAGCATCAAGAATTCGGTTATTTAAACAAACCAGCAAATCTTTACTAAATGGCATATGATGCGCATTACCGATTAAATCTTCAGTAGCATCAATAATGGTTAGATAACGTGCAGATTCTTGTTTCTTGGCCGTTTCTATTTTCAATCGATACTGCAACATAATGTTGTAGCCTAAGATCAAAACCAGAAGCACGACTCCGAGAGCGATAAGTAAACCTATATTCATAAAATCCGTATCTTTTTTAGAGCCCGATAATAAAGGATACACTATCCTACCTGTATCGACATCACCAACAAATAGACAATCTTAATTATTTATGTGTTAAGCATAAAAAAGTGTAACCGAGCCGTCATTTTAGATGAGGATAGGCGATCTATTGGCAGTATAGTACGGTTTTTTGCCAATGGTCTTCTTTCTTCCTCGTTAACTTGACCCTAAAATAGCGCTTTAGTTAGGGGGCATAATGCAGACACTTTTTACTCAGCTCGATAAATTTCTTTCTCAAACCGCGTTGTTTTGGCGTTTTGAGCCCTTTCATCATAGTGTGGATGATACTGATCATTGGCATGGGGTTAACTCTGAACTGGATCGTTGGCTTAACTCGCTCTCTCCACAGCAAATAGCTCAACTGAAACAGCAACCGGATGTTTTGCTTTGCCATCTATCGATATATATTGAAGGACTTGCTGAGATCATTGCCAGCACTCACGATTTTCTTGTAAAACAGCCATTACTCACGGTATTGCCTACTGACGAGAATACGCAAAGGCTGCATTCGCTCTATACGGGTATTCCTGGGCGAAAAATTGAACAAATTAAGCGATTGGGACAACAGTTGATCGCTCGGCATCAAGGTCAATCATGGTTAGAGTGGTGTGCAGGTAAAGGGTATCTGGGGCGTTTTTTAGCCACTTATTCTGATAGTCCAGTGCTCAGTTTTGAATATCAAGAGGCCTTATGTCTACAAGGACAAGCTGAAGCGGATAAGCGCCAATTAGCGATGATGTTTGTGCAAGGCGATGCTTTTAAACCGAGTAGCCAAAAGTTGTTTAAACCCTGTCAACATGCGGTGGCTTTGCACGCTTGTGGTGATTTACATGTGCGCTTAATGCAATACGCTGCGCAAGCTTCGGTGTCTGCAGTGAGTGTTGCGCCTTGTTGTTATCATCTTATCGAAGCGGATCACTATCAACCATTATCGAGTTTAGGTCAGCAGTCTGGGTTGAATCTCACTCGCCAAGAGTTACGTATTCCTGTTCAAGAGACGGTTACTGGAGGTGAGCGAGTGAAACGTCACCGTCAACAAGAGATGAGTTATCGCTTAGGCTGGGATGAGTTACTTAAAGCGGAATTAGGCTTAATAGACTATCAACCGACACCAAGCATTAAAAAATCACAGCTTTCTGAAGGCTTTAAAGCATTTTGTCTTTGGGCAGCAGAACAAAAAGGCTTTTTGTTGGCGTTAGATAAGATTAATTTTGCGAACTATGAACAGCAAGGGTTAGCCCGTTATTGGCGTATGGAAAAATTGAGCCTTGTTCAACAAGGCTTTAGACGCTTATTAGAAATGTGGCTCGTTTGTGATAAGGCACTGTTCTTAGAAGAGCAAGGTTATCAAGTGTCAGTCAGTGAATTTTGTCCGCGAGAGGTAACACCAAGAAACTTGCTCATTCATGCCAAGCAGGCTTCTTTACTGGGGTAAAGCGGTCGTATCAGTCGACACTATCGTTACGTGCAGCCAGTTTTAGCGTCGACTTAAACTCAATGCGTAGATTTTAGCGCCTCTATCGCGTTGATATAAGGTAAATTAAAGCTGTCTGCGACTTCTTTACAAGTTACTTGTCCTTTGAGGATGTTCAGTCCCGCCAATAATCCTTTATCCTCGAGCAACGCTCGTTGATAACCCAGATTGGCAAGTTTTACAATGTAGGGAAGGGTAGCGTTATTGAGAGCAAAAGTGGAGGTTCGTGCTACGGCTCCCGGCATATTCGCGACACAGTAGTGAACCACATCATGCACGACATAACTGGGTTGATCGTGGGTAGTGGGATGAGAAGTCGCGAAGCATCCCCCCTGATCGATAGCGACATCAACGACCACCGATCCGGGTTTCATGCGTTTAATATGTTGTTCATTGACCAATTTTGGGGCGCTGGCTCCAGGGATCAACACCGCACCAATCACTAGATCGGCGTGAATAATTTGTTGTTCAATGACGTCAGCGGTGGAGTAGAGCAGTGTCGCTCGACCTTGGAACTCTTCATCTAATTTGCGTAAGGTTTCTAGATTACGGTCGAGTAGAGTGACATTCGCACGTAAGCCAATGGCGATTCTTGCGGCACTCGCGCCGACTACTCCACCTCCCAATATCAATACGTTGGCCGGCGCGACACCGGGCACGCCGCCGAGGAGAATTCCCATTCCTTTGTGAGATTTTTCCAACATACGAGCTCCGGCTTGAATGGACATTCTGCCAGCCACCTCAGACATTGGTGCTAGTAGTGGTAATCGACCCATACTATCTGTTACAGTTTCATAGGCAATACAGACAGCATTACTCTTGATAAGTGCTTCAGTTTGTGGAAAATCTGGAGCAAGATGCAAATAGGCAAATAAAATTTGCCCTTCTTTGAGCATAGCGCGTTCTGTGGCTTGAGGTTCTTTGACCTTAACGAGCATTTCGGCTTGCGAGTATACGTTTGCTGCATTAGGAACAATGGATGCCCCTGCAGCGATATAATCATCGTCTGAAAAGCCGATACCGGATCCTGCTTCGGTTTCGACAATCACTTGGTGGCCATGTAAAGTAAGCTCTCTTACACTGGCGGGTATCATTCCCACGCGATATTCGTGGTTTTTGATCTCTTTAGGTACACCAATAATCATTCTAACTCCTTACATGAATCATTCATGTTGGGTTTTTGTTGGAGTTTTGTGTCGAGTTTATGACTAGTATAGTTGTGCGTATATAAAGTTTGATGCTGAATATGAAGAAGTTGTAATATATTTTTTTGCAAGGAAGTAATAAGGTGGAATAAAAAATGGCAGACAACTATAAAAGGCCCTCCAAGGATCTTGACCGTATTGATCGCAATATCTTAAATGAGTTGCAAAAAGATGGTCGTATTTCGAATGTAGAATTATCCAAACGGGTTGGTCTCTCGCCAACCCCTTGTTTGGAGCGGGTAAGACGACTTGAGCGTCAAGGATACATTACTGGGTATACTGCCCTGTTAAATCCCCAGTATCTTGATGCCTCACTGCTCGTGTTTGTGGAGATTACCCTTAATCGGGGGGCACCAGATGTTTTTGAGCAATTTAATGTTGCTGTGCAAAAACTCGATGACATCCAAGAGTGTCATCTCGTTTCTGGGGATTTCGATTATTTATTGAAAACACGAGTATCCGATATGGGAGCCTACCGTAAACTATTGGGTGATACCTTGTTGCGGTTACCTGGCGTTAACGATACGCGCACCTACGTGGTCATGGAAGAAGTGAAACAAACCAATCAACTGGTGATAAAAACTCGTTAAGCTTGATGATGTGAATAAGAGACTTCTTACCGCATTCTGACGTTGATACATTGGGTTTTTAACCGTGATATGGTTAAATCTACCAACAGTCTGAGCGGCCATCGCCGCTCAGACTGTTTTCTCCTCTCCAATATGGGTTATAGTATTTTTTATACTGGCCATTATCATAGTCAAGTTGGTATATGTTCAAACACAGTAACAATAAAGTTGAAACGATCATCAAAACCTCTGAGCAGTTGCCTCCCTCACGTTTAAATGGCAAGCAGCGTTTAAAAGAGTGTGGGCTTATCTTGGCGGTTCTCTGCTCCGTGTTACTGGCGGTAGCTTTACTGACCTTTCACCCAGCGGATCCTTCTTGGTCACAAACCGCGTGGGGTTCTGACATTCAAAATGCTGGTGGTATCGTCGGCGCTTGGGTTGCTGACACACTCTTTTTTGTTTTTGGCTCGCTGGCTTATCTATTGCCGATTATTTTTACTGTCACGGCATGGATAACGTTACGCCGCCGTGAGGAGCAAGAAAGCATTGATTTGATGCTGTGGGGGACCCGTTTACTCGGCTTAGTTATTTTGATCCTCACCAGTTGTGGGTTAGCTGATATCAATTTTGATGATATTTGGTATTTTTCGTCCGGTGGGGTGATTGGTGATGTTCTCACTAGCTTAGCATTACCGACCCTGAACTTACTTGGTACGACCTTAGTGCTGCTCTTTTTATGGGGAGCGGGGCTAACGTTATTAACCGGAATCTCTTGGTTAACGATTGTCGAGTGGCTCGGCAGTAACGGTATCCGAGGCGGTCAGTGGTTGATTAACCGTGTCCGTGGTGACAAAGACGAGCTTATCCAGCCACAGAGTATTGATCTTGAGCCGATGTCTCCCGATGTCGCGCCTGACAATACCTCATCCGTCAATTCGATCTCTGAGCGTATTTTGGAGACGAATAATAAGATTGTTGAACGCCAGTCAACAACAACAGAGCAAGCACCGCGACGCTTCAATATTCATATTCCGGATAACCAAAATACAGAGAAACCGGAGCGGAAAGTCTCGCTTAATGCGACGATAGAAGAGTTAGAACAGCAAGCTCGTCAATACGACGACTTTGCTGAAGAACAGGATTTCACTCCCTCTGTTCAAGAAAATCCTGTTCAGCCAGTCGAATCTATAGGATCGGTGACGCTGAGCGAAGCGAACGTGGATGATGAACCTGTATTTAATCCTCAAACGTTAGAGGAAACGGAATGGGACGATCCCATGACTCAACCTGCGATATCTCGCTTAGATGTTGTTGAAGACGAGTCATCGTCGCCCACATTAAGCCACTCGCCATCATCGGATCCGAGACTGACTGCTGATCATGAGCAGAATATTGAGATGAGTGATGACGACGATGAGAGTATTGAAGATGAGTCATTGCCATTGGACGCTGATGTTCAGGCATTTCAAAGCATGGTGTCTGATGCGCAAGCCAATATGGCGGCGACCCAAAATCCATTTTTGATGCAGCAAAATGTCAATTTGCCCAAACCTGCTGAGCCAATGCCCACTTTAGAGCTACTGTATCATCCTGAGAAACGTGAAAACTTCATAGATCGCGTAGCGTTAGAAGAAATTGCCCGTTTAGTAGAATCAAAATTGGCTGATTATAAAATTCAAGCTCAAGTGGTGGGGATTTTTCCTGGGCCGGTGATTACGCGTTTTGAATTGGATTTAGCGCCTGGAGTCAAGGTCAGTCGAATATCGAGTTTATCGATGGATTTAGCTCGCTCCTTATCGGCGATGGCGGTACGAGTCGTGGAAGTTATTCCTGGTAAGCCTTATGTTGGCTTAGAGCTACCGAATATGAGTCGACAAACGGTGTACTTGTCGGATGTCGTCAGTAGTGCGCAATTTAAAGAGGCGAAGTCACCAACGACCATGGTTCTTGGGCAAGATATTGCTGGTGAAGCCGTGGTTGTCGATTTATCAAAGATGCCACACGTGTTAGTGGCAGGAACCACAGGTTCCGGTAAATCGGTTGGGGTTAACGTGATGATCCTCAGTATGCTTTACAAATCGACGCCAGAAGATGTGCGATTTATCATGATTGATCCTAAAATGCTCGAATTATCGGTATATGAAGGCATCCCACATTTATTGTCTGAGGTTGTCACCGATATGAAAGATGCGTCCAATGCATTGCGTTGGTGTGTCGGCGAAATGGAGCGTCGTTATAAATTAATGTCAGTATTGGGCGTGCGTAACATCAAAGGGTTTAACGATAAACTCAAAATGGCAGCGGAGGCTGGGCATCCGATTCACGATCCACTTTGGAAAGAAGGGGATAGCATGGATACCGCTCCCCCGCGTTTGGAAAAGCTGCCCTATATTGTTGTCGTCGTCGATGAGTTTGCAGACTTAATGATGGTGGTTGGTAAAAAAGTAGAAGAGTTGATCGCGCGCTTGGCGCAAAAAGCCCGAGCGGCGGGTATACACCTTATTCTTGCTACTCAACGCCCTTCAGTGGATGTGATCACCGGCTTAATTAAAGCAAATATTCCAACTCGCGTGGCGTTTACCGTATCAACCAAAACGGATTCTCGAACTATTCTTGATCAGAGTGGCGCAGAGTCATTACTGGGAATGGGGGATATGCTCTATCTCCCTCCGGGGTCGAGCCATACTATTCGCGTTCATGGAGCGTTTGCGTCTGATGATGATGTCCATGCGGTGGTCAATAACTGGAAAGCTCGCGGTAAGCCTAACTATATCAGTGATATTATCGCTGGTGATCAAGGGCCAGAGTCGCTGCTGCCAGGTGAGAAAATGGACGATGATGAGGAAATGGACCCGCTATTCGATCAAGTCGTTGAACATGTTGTAGAAACTCGCCGAGGTTCGGTCTCTGGTGTCCAACGTCGGTTTAAAATTGGCTACAATCGTGCGGCAAGAATCGTTGAGCAGCTTGAGGCGCAAGGTATTGTCAGTGCACCAGGCCATAATGGTAATCGCGAAGTACTAGCGCCTTCCTCTAACCGAGAGTAGCCTTTAAAATTAATCTATACATAAAAAGGCCCTGTGTTCAACAGGGCCTTTTTTCATCATTAAACGCGTAGGTTATTGGCTAGCTGGTTTTATCACTTGATAGCGAGTTGTAACTAAGCAAACTGCGGGGGTTTGATCGGTCAGAAAAGCTTGTTTACCAGCGATACGATCGCTAGTAAGAACCATAGTTTCTTGATTCAGTTTACCTTGAAATGTCCACTTACTGAACGCTTCGTGCCTTGCGTCAGCACAATTGGTTTGTAACAAGTAACTTTCGATCGCCGTTGCCTGACATTGGCCCGCGGCATTTTCTACGGCATGAAAAGTGATATGGCTCGCTCTGTCTCGATAATCGGTGACCGTGAAGGCATGAAACAACTGATCATGGCTAATAGGGGTTATCTGCTCTAGCATGCGGTGTGGATTGAGTTTCAGTACTTCTGCCGAAAATTCAGTGAGCATGCTCTCGCAGGGCAGTGCTTGCTGCTCGGCAATAATATCCATTGAGGTTGTGGGTCTTGTCGGAGACTCAGCCATGACACTGCAAGAGATGGTACTGGTGAGTGCAATCAAAGACAGTTTTTTCGCGGAGGTAAGCACTTTTTTCTCCCGAGGTGATTAATGGGCGTGAGTGTGGTTGTTACTCATATCCAGTACCGGTAGCTCAACAGGATAAACATTTTGCGCATCATCGATCAATTCGACAACAACAGTTTGCCCAGCGACGAAGGGCGTTGCAATATCCATAAACATAATATGATAGCCACCTGGAGTAAGATCAAACTGACCATGAGCTGGCACCGTGATGCTCTCGACTTGACGCATCGACATACGGCTATTTTCCATCACCATATGATGTAACTCAGTATGTGTTGCGGCATCGCTACGTGCAGCGATGAAAACAATATCAGAGTCAGACTGGTTGACCAATGAGAGGTATCCGGCACTGACTTTGGTTCCTGGAATGGTGGCTTTCGCTTTAGGCTCTGCAATCGATAAGCCTTTACCGATAGCAATCAGTTGTTCATCTTGTAAAGAATGATGAGCATGATGATGACTAGAGGCGGCATCGCTTTCAGCCGTGAAATGACGAACGATGGTTGCTAATACGAGTAGCAAAATGACGCCAATAAAGAGTTGGACAATACGATTCATGATTAACCTTGTTTAGTTTCTTGGTAGCGTTGTAGTGTGCGTTCGATACGGGCAGCCAGTTCTGTCGGTGTTGTACTGTAGCTCATCGACGTAACAAACTGTCCATTAGGGGCGATAACAAAGAATCGGGAGACATGATCAACGGTGTAGCTCAATGCGGAATTTTGCATATTAACCATGTCATAATAGACACCATATTGGTTTGTGATTTTATTAATGTCTTCTGCAGTGCCAGTTGCGCCTTTAATTCTGGGATCAAAATGCTGCGCAAATTGATGCAGTGATGTCAGATCATCGCGCGAGGGGTCGACACTGATAAACAAGCCTTGTACCTCATCACCGACTTCGGCAGGTAGCATGCGAAAAGCCGCCGACATGACGCCCATTGACGCCGGACAGACCTCGGCACAGCTCAGATAACCAAAGTAAAGTACCACTACTTTCCCTTGATAATCATCCAAATTAATGTCACCCAGTGCGGTATGAAGACTAAAGTTACCACCGATTTGATTGGGTTGTACTGGTCGCTCCCCGATGGGGACGGTTGAATATTTAACATACAAACTAATAACAATGGCGATCAAAATCGCCCCAGTTATTAAGGTGTATTTAATCGCTTTTGAACTCATGACGATAGGCCTTCTAAACTGAACGTTGGCAGTGCCGCTTGAATATCGTTATGTACTGCTACATGAGCGAAATCAACTGAAATCAATAAGCAGAACAGCATGATACAAGCAATAGATAACAACATTAATTGTTTGCCCCACTGCTCGGTCGGCATCTTTTGAAAGCCAACCTTGGCGATATATAACCAATAAAGGCTAATCAATCCCATACCTAAAGCGAACCAGCTTCCCGCATATCCATGGTAAGTGAGTGCCCAACATGCCACAGCAAAGGCAATAATATAACCAATGATATGGTAGCGAGCCTTAGCGATACCTTCTTGAATAGGAAGAACAGGAATGTTAGCCGCTTTATAATCATTAAATCGATAAATGGCAATCGCATAAGAGTGGGGGATTTGCCAAATACAGAACGTTAAAAATAAAATGGCGCCACCAATATCAAGTTGATGAGTGACGGCAAAGTAACCAATGACAGGAGGACAAGCACCAGATAAACCACCAATTAAAGTACCATGCACAGAATGGCGTTTATAATAGAGGCTGTAAAAGCCGACATAAACGACAAAACCCAGTACACCGAAGCCAAAGGCAAGTTTTGAGGTGAAAAAATACAAAATGGCAAAGCCAGCAAGCCCAAGTAAGCAAGCTTGCATCAGCGCGTGTGAAACGGGAACGATTTTTTGTACCAGTTCACGGTTACGTGTACGCTGCATTTTTGCATCTATGTCTATGTCAATATAGTTATTAAAGACACAGCCAGAGGCTACGACCAAACTGGTGCCAAGGCAAACAGCAATAAAAAGTTGCCAGTCAATCTGGCCTTGTGAGGCCAGAAAGAAACCACCCGCCGCGGCAACGAGGTTGCCGCGGATGATGCCTGGTTTAGTAAGTTGTAAATAGTGCTTGAACATCATTACTTCCAGTTAGTGTCCCATCAGCATATTGTGGTTAAGATGCTGCATGATCCACATAGAGCCGACTAAGACGATAGCGACAATTACCACAGAAAAGACGGCGGTAATCACATTCCAAGCTTGCTCTGATGAGGTGTTCATATGTAGAAAGAACACAAGTTGTACTAGGATCTGAGCCACGGCACAGATCAGAATGACCACAACTTTGGTGGTTGGCGAGCCAATGTCTGCCATCACCATCGCAAATGGGATTAACGTCAGGAGTACTGAATACAAGAAACCCAGTAAGTACTCTTTCACGCTACCATGCGCTTGACCACCATGGGTCTGTTCATAAGAGTGTTCCATTACATTACCCCCATTAAGTACACTACGCTGAATACACAGATCCAGATAATATCTAAGAAGTGCCAGAACAAGCTGAGTAGTGCTAAGCGGGTCTTATTCGCTGTGGTGAAACCATCACGTTTAAAATGGAAGAATAAGACGATCATCCAAATTAAACCAGCAAAGACGTGCAGACCGTGAGTCGCCACCAATGCGTAGAAAGATGACCAATAGGCACTGGTGCTAAAAGTAGCCCCAGCGAGGCTAAGATGATGGAACTCATAGAGCTCCATGATCAAGAAGCCAAAGCCTAGCGCGAAAGTAATGCCTAGCCAAGTCGCCATGCCTTTCATATCATGGGCATTTTGCTTTAGCATTGCCATACCGAAGGTTAAGCTACTTAGCAATAGTAAAGCCGTTGTGCCAGCAACAAACCAAAGGTCAAACAGAGCGCTTGGTTCAACCATTCCAGCAAAGCTGTTAGAAAAAACCGCAAAAACAGCGAACAGGGTACCGAACAATAAACAGTCACTTAGGATATAAACCCAAAAGCCAAAGAGATCGTCACCGGCGGTATCATGATGATCATGATCATCATGTAAGTCATTAGTTTGAGTATGTGTGCTCATTATTACTCCTCAATCCTCATACCGTTTGTTTAGAGCCAGAAAGCTCTGGTTGAGAGTTGAAATGCGGGTGGTCTTGATAAACGCGCTCTAGATGCGGAGTTTCAATCGCTTCAACCTCCGATACTGGAACATAGTAATCTTTGTTGCGGTCGAAGCTGTAAGCAATCCACGCACCAATCATACCAACGAAGCCAACAATCACCATCCACCAGATATGCCAAACAAAAGCAAATCCAAATACCAATGAGAAAGCACTGATTACGACGCCAGCCCAAGTATTTTTTGGCATATGGATCTGTTTGTAACGCTCAGGTTTCACGTATGCCATACCATGTTCTTTACGGTAGTGATGCTCATCACGATCGTGAATTTTTGGCAATGTCGCAAAGTTATAGAATGGTGGTGGTGACGAGGTCGCCCACTCAAGAGTGCGGCCATTCCATGGGTCACCTGTGGTATCTAAGTTATCTTTGCGATCACGGATACTGATGAAGATTTGCCATACTTGCGCAGCCACGCCAAGAGCGACGAGACCAACACCCGCAGCAGCAATCCACAACAGCGGTGCCCATTCTGGGTTTTCTATGCTCGATAAGCGACGAGTCATGCCGTTAAAGCCCAATACATAGACAGGCATAAAGGCAACAAAGAAGCCGACACTCCATAGGACACAAGAGATCTTGCCCCATTTTTCGTTGAGCTTAAAGCCGGTTGCTTTCGGGAACCAGTAGGTTAAACCTGCAAAGTAGCCGAACAGCGCACCACCAATAATCACGTTATGGAAGTGGGCGATAACGAATAAGCTATTGTGTAGGACAAAGTTAGCCGCAGGAACGGCCAGCATAACCCCTGTCATACCACCGATAGTGAAGGTGATAAGGAAGGAGAAAGTCCACCACATACTGGCTGAGAACTCGACCCGTCCTTTGTACATGGTAAATAGCCAGTTGAATATTTTCACCCCGGTTGGAATGGAAATAATCATGGTTGCAATACCAAAGAAGGCATTGACGCTCGCCCCCGCCCCCATGGTGAAGAAATGGTGTAACCAAACCACAAAAGAAAGCAGCATGATCACTGCGGTAGCAAGAACTAACGATGTATAACCGAAAAGACGTTTGCGTGAGAACGTCGCCACCACTTCTGAGAAAATACCAAATGCAGGTAAAATCAAGATATAAACTTCAGGGTGACCCCAAGCCCAAATCAAGTTTACGTACATCATTGGGTTACCACCCATGTCACTCGTAAAGAAGTGAGTACCGATATAACGGTCAAGGGTGAGTAGGGTAATAGTGACGGTTAGAATCGGGAATGCCACGACAATTAAGGCGTTGGCGCAGAGCGATGTCCAAGTAAATACTGGCATCTGCATGAGTTTCATTCCAGGCGCTCGCATGCGCAATATCGTCGCGATGAAGTTAACCCCAGTTAACAAGGTACCTATCCCGGATATCTGCAGCGCCCACAGCCAGTAATCGACCCCGACCCAAGGGTTATATTCATTCCCTGAAAGAGGAGGATAAGCCAACCAACCCGTTGCCGCAAACTCACCGACAAACAATGAGATATTGACAAGAATTGCCCCTGCCACGAATAACCAAAAACTCAAAGAGTTAAGGAAAGGGAAGGCGACATCTCGAGCCCCGATTTGTAGCGGAACAATGATATTCATTAAGCCGACGATAAAGGGCATCGCAACAAAGAAAATCATGATCACGCCGTGAGCGGTAAAGACCTGGTCATAATGTTCTGGTGGAAGGTATCCAAGACCGACGCTCTCTGCCGCTTGATGCGAACGCATCATGACAGCATCAGCAAATCCACGAAACATCATCACACCTGCGACGATGATGTACATCAGACCTATCTTCTTATGGTCGACAGAGGTAAACCATTCGTGCCATAAGTAAGCCCATTTTTTTGCGTAAGTGATATAACCGAGCAGTGCTAAACCGCCGAGAACAACCGCAAGCATGACGGGTAAAATAACCGGGTCATGATACGGGATAACGTCCCAGTTCAGTTTACCGAAGACTGCATTCGGCTCGGCATGAACATCGCCTTTATAAGCCATTTTGGACTCCTGAATATTTCTCAATGATGTCTTTAAATTGCAGTGGATTAACCGTAGAGAAGTAGGTAATCGGGTGCTGAGTTCGAATCTGCTCGTGGGAATTATCCACTAGCGCTTGATAGCTATAGTCATCAAGCACGTTGCCTGAACTTTTTACTTGGTTAACCCATTGCTCAAATTGCTCATCAGTGACGGCATGAGCTTTAAAATGCATATTGGAAAAACCTAATCCACTGTAGTTCGCTGACATGCCACGATAAACACCTTCTTCAGAAGCCATTAAACTCAAACGGTTTTCCATCCCTGCCATCGCATAGATTTGACTACCTAATTGAGGGATAAAGAAAGAGTTCATCGTTGTATCTGAAGTCACCAGAAATTGCACTGGGCGATCAACGGGAAATGAAATTTCGTTGATGGTGGCGATTCCTTTCTCTGGGTAGATGAATAGCCATTTCCAGTTCATCGCGACGACCTGAATAGTCAACGGTGGCTTATCTGACTCTATTGCTTGCCTCGGATCGAGTGAAAAAGCAGTAAGATAAGTGATGCGGCCCAACGCGAGAATAATCAAACATGGAATCGCCCAAACGACGATTTCAATCTTCGTTGAGTGTTCCCACTTGGGTTTGTACTCAGCCTTAGTGTTGCTATGACGGTACTTGTAAGGAAAGTAAATCGCCATGAACAAGACCGGGATAATGATAATTGCCATGAGTAGCACGGAGGTAATGATCAGTGATTTTTGCGCTTCACCAATCGGTCCTTTGGGATCAAACAACACCATATCAGTGCTGAAGATAGCGCCAATAAGACCTAAAACCGCAACCCCTAACAATATCAAAGTAACTTTAATGTTACTTTTGGTTTTCATTTTTCCTCCCAGGAAACCATAGAGTCTTATGTAATGGATAAATAAACGTCAAAACTAAGTCAGTGATGAGGGATTATCTATCAACTAGTTTGCTTCGGCACATTATTCTAAAGAAAACAAAGCAGTCTGCAACACATTATACACGTATGTTACAACTAAGTAGCCATTTGGCATTCTACGTCACAACAAAGCTACCGAGTTCACTGCAGTTTTTCATTTTGTCAACAAAGAAAAGTGCTAAAACGATTAATTCGCTGTCAGTTAAGCTCGTTTACGGATAATGAGAGTGGTTCGATCATTGGCATATTTATATTTGTTTTTCGCATTGACATGGCGCGCTATTTTTATGACTGCTAGAGGAAGGTTTGCCATGACCAATTCGGCAAGTCGACCGTAACAGGCCCAATGATGGTGAGGCTTGATTGACGATAAGCTAAATCATGTCAAGGCGAAAGCAAGATTATTTTCAGACCGAGAGAAGGGATCTATTATTTAACCTCTAACGATATCATGCACACATAAGTAATATCATTCTCGTCTCCGCCATTCATCATTTTATCTATGCCTATGCCCACATGTTTTATCAAGCTAATAACATTCTTGGGTTTAATTAATTTTTTCAGTAAAAAAATTAACATTAAAAATCATGCCAGTAATTAATTTCGTATCCAAATTAATTTAATAAGCGTGACGAAACGGAAATAATTCGTAATTTATTAATTGGGAACGGTTTTCATTGTGATCAGATTCATGGTTTCTATCTATTTGGTGAATGTACACTCAGCTCGTCAGCGGCACGAAGGGATTCTCATGCACAGTGGTCACTGACCTCGGACTTCAAAACGATAACCACATGAAAACGATGTACCCCCTAATCGCACACTTGGGGTCTGGGTAAAGCTAAGGACAGCACTAAACTAATAAAATCAACACAATGACCTTAAGGTCAATGGAGATAATAATGAAATTTAATACCTTTGGTAAACTTTCGCTTGCTTCTGTTTTGGTCTCTGCTGCACTGGCTGCGAATGCAGGGATCAGCGTTGAAAATGAACAGGGTTTATTTACTATTGGCGGTGATGTTGAGTATGATCTTAACTTCGTCGATAAAGATAGAAGCAATCAAGGTACTCAAGACTTTAGTCAAAGTGGCCGTATTTTGGTGCAGATCGCAGCAGAACGTGAAGTCGCGAATGATCACTATTTAAGAGTTCAAGTTCAGCCGCTACTAAAATCCAGCGGTGATGTGGATCTGGATGATGCTTTCTTCGCTATTGGTCGTCAAGCCGATTGGGAATTAAAAATTGGTCGCTTTGAAGGCTTTGATATGTTCCCTGTTGGCCAAGATACGATGCTCGATTTTGCTCGTACTAATGCCGCTGGCGATGTTATTGAACCTTACCGTATGAAAGACGCTCGTGGCCGTGGTGACTATGGTCAAGTGAGCTATGCAAAATCGATCGATAGTCTCTACTTTGAATTAGGTTCGCTGTTTAAGCAAAATGATGGCGCTGACAAAAACGCAGTTTTTGTTCGCCCTGTGGTCGCTTTCCAAGCTACAGATAACTTACGTTTTGCTGCAGCATTAGAAGCAAACCTAACGGCAGATAAAGCCGATGCGGCTAATGATTATCTTGGTTATGGTGCAACGGTTAACTACTCAGTACAAGACTTTAGTCTGGATTTGAGTTACGCCTACCGTGATTTTGATGTCACTGGTACTGAAAAAGATACTTCCATTGGTGCAGTGATTCAGTATAAGCGCTTTGGTTTAGGCCATATCTATTCACAAGCAGATACTGGCAGCAAAGAGAAAATGAATACGACTTGGGCATCTTATGAAATTGCTAACGTAATGGATGTACAAGATTTCTCTATCTACTTGGGTTCTTACTTCTCGAAAGTTGACAACGCTGCCGATGATCAAGATGTAGGTGTTCGCGTTCGTTTCAAATACTTCTTTTAAGTAATTAATTGCACTGCTGATTTTGCCCACCACATCATGGTGGGCATTTTTATCATTTCTGTTTTACAAACTGTACGGCCACCATCACGCTCAGCGCGAGTAAATTACCTGCAAAAATTACCACCAACCATTGCGGCATCGATAGATTGAATAATTGCCAAGAGATTTGGCTACAATCGCCATACGCTTCAAACATCCACGGCATCCATTGATTAAGTGGTGCCCAACTCGGAAAAGTAACAAACAGATCGCAAGTATTAAATGGAGATGGGTTCAGTTGATAATCGACATGTTGGAGTGAAAGGCTTAGGCCTTGATAAGCGCTGTAACCCCAACCGGCAAAACCAAGCCATCGCAACAGAGCGCGTTGGGGGTTAATTAAGCCGATACCTGCGGCACCGACAATGCCGAGCATAGCGATACGTTCATAAACACACATCACGCAGGGAGCAAGCAGCATGACATGCTGGAAGTAAAGTGCGCAAAGTTCAAAAAAAATCACTAAGCCAAGCAGTAAAGCCCATGATAGACGAGAGCGGGAAAAGCGTTGAAGTTGAAAGATAAAGTTCACATGACTGTCCTTGCTAAATTAACATGACGACGAAATAGTTATTTCGTCGTCGATTAGAGCTTTTTAGCTTGGATTGGTTTCTTATTCAATACAATTTTTAATGGCTGCTGAGCATGGCTCCCGCTTTGAGGCTATGATGGGTTATCCAGCCAAGATCATAAAAATACCCAGTCATCGGTTCTAGGAAGACGATCACACCGACTAATCCCACTAAGGTCATGACAATGGTATAGGGTAGCGCCATAAACACCATGCGCCCATACGACAAGCGAATTAATGGCGCTAGCGCTGAAGTGAGTAAAAATAAGAAAGCGGCTTGGCCATTAGGCGTTGCTACAGAGGGGAGGTTGGTCCCGGTATTTATTGCCACTGCAAGAAGATCGAATTGATCTCTTGAGATAATGCCGTGTGTTAACGCCGCTTGAACCTCGCTAATGTAGACCGTACCGACAAATACGTTGTCAGAAACCATCGATAGCAAGCCATTAGCAACATAAAACAGAGCCAGTTGACTGCCCTTATCATCAATATGCAGAACCGCATCGATAATAGGTGTAAACAGTTGTTGATCGATGATCACGGCGACAATCGAGAAAAAAACCGCCAGTAACGCGGTAAAGGGCAGCGCTTCTTCAAAAGCTTTACCCATCGCATGTTCTTCAACGATGCCAGAAAAGCTGGTGGCGAGAATGATCACTGATAAACCGATCAGACCAACCGCAGCAAGGTGTAAAGCTAAGCCAATAATCAGCCAAACGGCAATCAAGGCCTGAACCCAAAGTTTGGCAATATCTTGTTTTGTTCGGTTGCGGCGAGCTTGGCTATCAAAGTCCATGAGTATTTGTCGTACATTGATAGGCAGTGGAGCGCCATAACCAAATATCTGAAATTTTTCTATCACCACACAAGTTAAAATACCGCAAAGCAACACAGGAATAGTAATGGGGGCCATACGGATGAAAAATTCACCAAAAAGCCAACCCGCGTGATCGGCAATGATAAGATTCTGCGGCTCACCAACCATGGTCATCACGCCCCCTAAAGCGGTACCGACGCCTGCGTGCATTAATAGTGAGCGTAGAAAAGCGCGATAGTCTTCTAAGTCATTACGAGTCAGTTCAGAGATTTGCTCATCGTGAGTATGATCGTGCGTAGCGAGAATGGGCTGCCCAGAAGCCACTTTATGATAAATGGCATAGAATCCGACTGCGACACTGATGATCACGGCGATGACGGTTAACGCATCAAGGAAAGCGGAAAGGAATGCGGCAGTTAGACAAAAGGCGACAGATAACAGTATTTTGGAGCGGATGCCGAGTAAGATTTTGGTGAAAATGAACAGGAGCAAGTTCTTCATAAAGTAGATCCCTGCGACCATAAACATCAATAAAAGTAGAACTTCAATGTTGGCGACTAACTCGTGTTTGACCTGTTCTGGACTGGTCATGCCTATCGCAATCGCTTCAATCGCCAGTAATCCACCGGGCTGGAGAGGATAACACTTCAGCGCCATAGCTAAAGTGAAAATGAATTCCGCGACTAACAACCATCCGGCAACAAAAGGATCGATGAAAAAGAAGACGATAGGATTGATAATAAGGAAGGTAATAATGGCAACTTTGTACCAATCAGGCGCTTTGCCTAAAAAGTTTTTAATAAAGGCACTTCCGAGTGACATCGGCATGGTTATTTCTCTCAGTTAGTTAGCGACCTTGATGACATGAGATGAGCCGCAGCTCTGCTACTGGCTTCCTCAGTCGTTGAGGATAGAGACGGATAAGAGTAGAGGATGAGGATTGGAGAGTAAATATAGTAGCACGGCTTTTAACGCTTTGTTTTTGGTAAGTTACATTGAAAAAATCGTAGTTATATGACGAGACTAATAAAACCTTGTCAAAAGATAGAGTAATTAATCCAACAAAAAGCTCACATAACTTTACTGAGGGTTTGTTTCCGCTGAATGACAACTGGTGGTATGATGAGTACTATTCGACGCAAATCAACAGACACTGGATAAGTAGTTAATGGTTATCAAGGCAAAAAGCCCAGCGGGTTTTGCAGAAAAATACATCATCGAAAGCATTTGGAATGGCCGCTTTGCTCCTGGGTCAATTTTACCCGCAGAACGTGAATTATCAGAACTTATCGGCGTTACTCGAACCACTTTACGTGAAGTATTACAGCGTCTGGCTCGTGATGGATGGTTAACCATTCAACATGGCAAGCCGACCAAAGTGAATCAATTTATGGAAACTTCAGGTTTGCATATATTAGACACCTTGATGACATTGGATGCGGAAAATGCCACCAGTATCGTTGAGGATCTGTTAGCGGCACGGACTAATATCAGCCCAATCTTTATGCGTTACGCATTTAAAAACAATCAAGAGAGCTCGGCAAGAACCATCAGTAATGTGATTGAGTGCAGTGAAGCACTGCTGAATGCTGAAAGTTGGGATGCGTTTATCGCTTCTTCACCTTATGCCGAAAAAATCAAACAGCATATCAAAGAAGATGGTGAGAAAGATGAAGAAAAACGTCAAGATGCCCTGATCGCTAAAACGTTCAACTTCTATGATTACATGCTTTTTCAACGTTTAGCTTTCCACTCGGGCAACCAAATTTATGGCTTGATCTTTAATGGGGTTAAGAAGCTCTATGACCGTGTTGGTAGCTACTATTTTTCTAATCCTGAGGCTCGTCAACTGGCCCTTGCGTTTTATCGTCAGTTGCTGGATGTGTGTCAGACCGAAAATTTTGAGCAATTGCCTCATGTGATCCGCCACTATGGTATTGCTAGTGCGCAGATTTGGAATCAAATGAAGATGACGTTGCCATCGAACTTTACCGAGGATGATCACTAGCTATTAGCTATCCTTTTCCTCGTTCAATCGTTCATGACGCGCTATTGAACGAGGAATGCTTATCTTGCTGAGCGCTGATGAACCTGATGGTTCACTGGAATCTCACGCTTGTTGGTCGTAAAGATTATACCGCCTCTCCACCTCCTGCTGCTTTAAACCAATGAGTAAGATGAGTTTTCAGATCTTTTAACTCATCGGGTCCAATCAGGGCCAAGCCTAGATCCTCTGCTCGAGTTATATCATTGTGGCGGAGTGGACGAAAACTCACCAACATTGCTCTCGCTTGTAAGCCACCAAGTAAATCACGCAAAGATTCAAGCTTATAGAGGGTGTCATCGCCATCGTCGCGCATGCCTTTCGTCTTGCATTCAATGATGTGCAGTTTGTTGTTGACTACGGTGGCGACGTCCAGCTCATTACGAACCTCTCGCTCACCAAGCTGACGATAGACTTGTACATTAAGAGAGCAGTCTTGAATGGTCGGTAGATCGTGTTGGATCTGTTTTACTGTACTGTGGACTAAGGTTTCTAACCATTCGCCATTGGCAAAGCGGCGTGCATCTTCATTGACAAAGCTCAGTATCCCTTGTTGATAAGTGGCAATTCCACTGTCAACCAAATCATCGAGCAATAAATTTAACTCTCGATAGCCTTGCTGCTTTTCTGATAATTCAACCTCTAAACGTTGCTCTTTTCGGCACGTGGTCGCCAGATAGTTGAGCGTAGCCAGACCGGGACCGAGTTCCAGTGCGTGACTTGCCCAACGCTGTCCTAGAGCGTGGAGTTTGAGATCGAGCTGAGGCGATAAATGGTATTCACTGAACTCACCCCGAGCGCCAAAGATAGTCAGATAATCGGCAATGGTGATGTTATCTTGCAGTTGTGTGTCGCCAGCATCCTCTGGATAGAGCCAGCAAAGTCTGTCGCTGCTGGGTTCAACGACAAAAATAGGCCAATGATGAGTACGAAATACCTCATACACACTCAGTAAGCGATGACGAAGGCCACAGCTGGCATTCAATTTCACCTCTTCTTTACGATTTTTGAGTTTTTCTGCCAGTTGTCGAATTGCGGCTTTTATTTTGGCTATCTCAGCGCCAGCAGGGATTTCAAAAAATTCTGACGTGATCTTACGCCGATCCAGAACGGTACTTAAGCGAGAAAACAGACTGCGCTGAGAGTCGTCACCAATAAACACAATGTGCCGACTGATGGTCCGATTGTCGAGTAGGGGGGTGACTAAACGCACGGGGTCTTGGTCAATAATGCCAACATGAACGGCCATAGATAATCCTCATGTGTGGCTTGCAAAGTGGAGAGGGGAAATAGAAAGTGTGCAAGCCTTTGTGTTGATATAACGGTGAGGCCGTGAAAAAACAACCAGAAGAGCGAATAAAAGTACCAGAGCAGCGCAGTTTTGACACAGAGCTAACCCAATGCTGGAGAACAATACGCTTAGCTGGGGGGATGAGTAAGCGCCCCATTCACAAGCTGTATCTATGATCATGGGGCTGGGTGTGGTTCCTGAAAACTCAGGACATAATGGTTGGATAAATTACAAGGTGAAACGGTGTACCAATTGTCCTTGTTGCTCGGCTAGACGGGTTAAATTCGCACTGGTTTGGGCGATTTCACTCATCGCTTGATAGCTTTCATCGGCAATATGATTAATGTCTTCAATACTGCGAGCCATTGAGCTGGTGGTTTCACTCTGTTCGAGTGCCGCTTGGGAAATATGGGTACTCATTTGGCTAATCTCGATGATCAGAGCTTGGATCTCCTCCATGGCACTATTGGCCGTTGAAGCTTTTTCTACCGATTGATCCATATCTTGCATACAGCTCTCAATCACTTTACTGGCCGTATTTGAACTGGATTGTAAATTACTGATCATGGTTTCAATTTCAGATGTCGATTGCGTAGTACGCTGCGCTAATACACGCACTTCATCTGCGACAACCGCAAAGCCCCGTCCTTGTTCTCCTGCGCGTGCCGCTTCGATAGCCGCATTTAATGCGAGCAGATTCGTTTGCTCGGCGATATTGCGAATTACATCCAAAATCGAGCCAATTTTACTGCTCATTTTATGCAGTTCACTGACGGCACTGACAGAATCGGTCAGGCGCGATTCAAGTTGATTGATAGTGGTGATGTTGTCATTCATGATCCGTCGTCCAGATTCTGACGCACTTTCTACTTGTTGGACCATATGCAAAGAGTTTTGTGCATTATTCGCCACTTCTTGTACCGAATGAGCCATTTCGGTCATTGCTGTAGCGACATTCGCGGTTTGCTCACGCTGGCTATTGAGTTTATTTTGCGCACGTTGTGATGTTGATTGGTTAGTATTTGCAGTCAGGGTGAGATCATCGGATGCGGTGTTCAGCTTCATTAGGATATCATGCAGATTATCCGCTAAAGAGTTAATGTGCGAACTCACTCGAGCAAATTCATTATGATGGCGAACTTCAATACGTTTGGTCATGTCGCCTTGGGTTAAGCTTTCTAAGGTTGTGAGGATATATTTAAGTGGGCTTCTTACACTATGAGCAATATGATAGCCAATCCCCGCGGCTAATAGAGTGACCAATAAACCGATCGCAATCGCTCGATAGACGCCAGAGTCATACACTTCTCCCGCATCATACAATGCATGATTTAAATCTTGTGTTGCTGCTTGGTTAAAGGAGTCTAAAATGACCATGGCGTTATCGACATCCTTCGCTAGGTTGGCAATATTATCATACAGAGCATAGCGGGCTTGTAGATACTCATTATGCTGATCAAGTACGCCACCTTTATGGCCTACATCTAGAGTGAACTGTTGAATAGATTCACTAAAATTTCGGTTAAGTTCTGGTAATTGAGCCGCTAGGCCTCTGAATGCATCATTGAGTTGAGAGACTGCGCGCCGATTTCTGGCGAGAGATTTATCGACAAACTCTCGATCTGAACTTGCTAGGGCATCAGAGGTGATTAGCTCGGCATCCCTTAGGCGCATAAAATAACCATTCGCCATCATCTTTATCGATACGCTGGTCTGTTGATCAACCAGTTCCCTCATACCAACACTGAGTGATGAATGCAGGCGTTGAAAGTCACGAGTCGATTGTTGCACTTTAGCCTGCGCATCAAACATCGCTTGATAGTTGGTCATCGCTAAATAGGCTTCATTGAAGTAGCGTTGTTCTAGTTCTCGTAAAGCGCTGATCCGCTCTTCGAGTACCGAATGTTGAGCACTCGCTGCGGCTAGTTTATCAATCAAGAGCTGAAATTCACTTTGTGCTTGGGTAAATTCCTGACGGCGCTGATTCATCAGCTCAACATTTTGGGTGGTCAAAAAATCTTTAAACGATTTATCCGCAGAAAGGAGCTGGACACTGGTTTGATTAGATAACGAGACCAGTGGTAATACCGAACTCGTTACACCTTCGAAATTTTGGTGGATCTGACGCATGCTGTCCATCATGATGGTCACGGTAATGGCGAACATAATAATGATCAGTGTAAAGCCTGCGTACATTCGTCGAATAACAGAACCTTGCATATTTCTCTCCATGAAGTACTTTGTAGCAAAATGACTCAACAAGATTCATTCCATTTAAGATTGTACTCTTCGTCAGACTCGCAGCCCCTTAGTATGATTGAACGTTGTCAATCGGGTGACCTTTCTCGTGTTTGACGTGCAACAATAAATGGCATGAATGGCAGTCATAAAAAATTAACAAATTAGTCAGTATTGTATTGATAATGACACACGCATTTCATGATCCGGGCCGCAAAACGTCGGTTGCGTAAGTAGTTGAAAGCCATTCTGTTAAGTGGGCCGTGTTTTGTATTGAGCTTTATCGTCCCTTGTCGCATACTCAACGGAAACGATTTTATTCATCTCGATTAATGGAGTATGTCATGGCTGAAGAAACCCTATTTAGCAAAATCATCCGTAAAGAAATCCCTGCTGATATTCTTTATCAAGACGAACTGGTTACCGCATTTCGCGATATTAATCCACGCGCACCAAGCCATATTTTAATTATCCCTAACCGATTGATTGCGACTGTGAATGATGTGACCGATGAGGATGAATTAGCCTTAGGACGTCTTTTTACCGTGGCTAAAAAAATAGCTAAGCAAGAAGGAATTGCAGCCGATGGCTATCGTCTGATCGTCAACTGTAATGCCCACGGTGGTCAAGAGGTTTACCATATTCACATGCATTTGGTTGGTGGCCGACCTTTAGGTCCGTTGTTGATGAGTTGATGCTGGTTTTGCGGGGGAGAAAACACCAAGTGAACGTTTATCTGCTGCGCAGCAGTTTGCTTTCGGTCTGCGTATTACTGAGCGCTTGTACTAGTTTTACCGCTGGTAACTTATTTAGCCATTACAGTGCGCAAAATGCTCGATTACATCAGACCGTAAAAGAGGGCGATTATGCTCAAGCTAGTGCAACGTTATCGGATTATGTCGCTGGTGATATTTTAGATAATCTCGAAAAAGGGCGGGTTTATTTACTTGCTGAGCAATTTGAACAGAGTCGTTCGGCATTCGCCTTATCTGATGCGGCTGTTCAACGTCAGCAAGATCAAGCCGTTATTTCATTAAGTGCGACAGCAAGCAGTGCTGGTGCATTGGCTATCAATGATAACTTGCAAGAATATACGCCTGCTGATTATGAGCTCGGTTTTTTACACCTTTATTTGGGCTTGAACTACCTGCATAGTAATCAATTAGAAAGTGCATTGGTTGAAATGCGTCGCGCGAATCAGGTACAAGAGCAAGCTCGTAAAAACCGTCAAGCGCAATTAGAAAAAGCACAGAAAGAGTTACGAGCAAGCGGTATTACTCCCAATATTGGCAGTATTTTAGCGCAATACCCGGATGCAGGAGAGACACTACAAGCAGTACAGAGTGGTTATCTGTTGTACGTGTCGGCGTTGTTGTATGAAGCCGCTGATGACCTAAACAGCGCTTATGTTGATTATCGGCGAGCATTAGCGGTGGTGCCATCCAATCGTGCCGTGATTGATGGTACGATGCGGGTCGCGAAGCGTTTAGGTATGAATGAGCATTTATCTCAACTGACGCAACGCTATGGTGAAAGAACAGCGCTGCATGCTCAGCAAGGTCAAGTGATTATTATTGAGGAGCAGGGGGTTGTTGATGCGAGACAGAATTGGCGTTTGACACTCCCTCTCTCGGATCGGCGGGGGAATACGGTATTATACTCTTTGGCGTTACCTTATTATCCAACAGCCGCACCGACGCGTTTTTCTCCACTATTCTTAAATCAACAAGTGTTACCAAGTGATTTACTGACCGATGTTAATTTGATGGCAAGGCATGACCTCTCCGAACGTATGCCGAGTATGGTGGTTCGTCAAGCTTTGCGGGTGGTTGCCAAAGATCAAATCCGTAAAGAGAGTACACAGGGTGATGGGGTGAGTAGCCTTTTGCTGAATGTGTTTAATACGTTAACCGAGCAACCGGACACTCGAAGTTGGATAACTTTGCCCGGTCGTGTTTATGTGGCGCATCATAGTGTAAAATCAGGTGAGCAAACTCTGACTTCTGATGGTCTAAGCTATACCTTTAATGTGCCAGAAGGCGGTACGACTTTGGTGTGGGTTTCTCGGCAAGGAAGTAAAGCCACCATCTGGCACCGACAACTAGGAAGGTTATGATGAAAACAATCATAGTAAGTGTATTGGCGCTCTTTTTTCTAACGGCTTGTGCCAGTAATACCGCCGGTATGCGAGTTGATGGTATGAGTCAACGGGTGTTATTTGCTGATAATGTGCTGGCGGGAAGAGTACAAATAGAAGAGATTAAAACCGTTCAAGCTCATGGTCATACTCGAGGCGTAGTACAAGTACTCAGTCGTTATCGCGGTGATCAACATCTTCAATATCGTTTTTATTGGTATGATGATAATGGGCTTGAAGTTAATCCACAGCCGGGAACTTGGCAGGCACTGATGTTACGTGGCGGTGAACAACGCACCATGTCAGAAGTGTCAGTTAATCCGCAAGGAACGCAGTTTCGATTACAAATCCGTGAGTTAAATAATTAATTGATCAGATGAATTGAGGAAACAACATGAGAAAGAGTGTAATTGCACTGCTTGGTGTCGCGGTTTTATTGGGCGGATGTTCGAACCGAGTCAGTTATGGTGATGCACAAGCGGTGGAAACAGTAACTGTCGACTTTGGTTCTACGGATTTACAAAAAATCGCGGCAGAGATGGTCGATAGCATGATGATGTCGGGCTCCGTAGCAGCGATCACTCGCGATGCACGTCCTATCGTCTTTGTGGAACGGATTAAGAATAAAACCAGTGAGCATATTGATACTGAATCGATCACTGACACTGTTAGTACCAAAATGCTCAATTCAGGTAAATTCCGGTTTGTCGATATGGATCGGGTTGAAGCGGTACGTAAGCAACTGAATTTCCAAAATACCGATGAGTTGGTTGACCAACGTTCCGCGATTCAATTTGGACAAATGGTCGGTGCGCAATACATGCTGTACGGTAACTTATCAAGCATTGTTAAAAGTGCCGGTAATGATAAAGATGTCTATTACAAAATGACCATGCGCTTAATGGACTTGAGAACGGGTTTGATTGAGTGGGCTGATGAAACAGAAATACGTAAACAGCAGTCTAGAAGCTTATTTGGTTGGTAAGTATACAGTAATGAGGTGAGTGATGGCGAAAATGTCGTGGCGTGAAGCATGTCGACTGGATACGACGTTAGCGTCATTAACTCACTTTTTTCCTTCTCCTCCAGAATATGCACAAACCCTAGTCGGTGGTCTAACCAATCGCTGTTGGCGGATTGAACACTCTGCTGATGAGCACTATGTGTGGCGGCCCGTTACCACAATCACTAAAGCGTTCGCTATTTCTCGTTTTCAAGAATATCAAATTCTAAAAGCGATAGAGCAAACACAGCTCGGACCTAAAGCCATCACCATTAATGATCAAGGATTATTGGTTGAATGGGTAGCGGGTAAAGCGTTGATGGAAGGCTTGCCCGGTGACTCATTAATTCCGTTGCTCGCCAAGATCCATCAAACCTCGGTAACTCGTCTACCCGTAGCCCCTTTTAATTACACCGCACGTGTCGATCACTATTGGTTGCAGCTATCCGATAAATTGAAGAGTGCCGAGTATGAAGCCCTCTATCATCAATGGCGATCAGCACCGAGTTGCTCGTCAATACCTGCGAGTTTGTGTCATTTCGATTTTGCTGGTTACAACATTATTCAAACCCATATAGGCTACCGAGTGATCGATTGGGAGTACGCCACTCTTGCTGATCCTCGTTTGGATCTTGCTTTGATGATTGAAGCGACTGAGCTGCCATTATTGGAATCTGTATTTCGTTATTGCCACTATCGTCAGATCGATCAGGTTGATGAATGGATTGCTGGTGTAAAAATGTGGCAACCTCGCTGCCAATTGATGGCGATGTTGTGGTATTTACTCGCATTTCAGCTTTGGGGCGATGACTCTTATTTGCAGCAAGCGGTTAAATTACAACAAACGTTAGCGGTTTTTTCTCAGCAAGCTTGAGTTGAAGTCATGAATAATGCAGTAGATAACATTTTAATCCCTAGCTTTCGTGGTAGATTAAACATTCAAAGCAGTGGGGGGAAGCGTATGATTATTTATTTACATGGATTTGATTCAACCAGTCCGGGCAATCACGAGAAAATTTTACAACTGCAATTTATTGATGATGATGTGCACTTTATCAGCTATAGCACACAACATCCTAAGCATGATATGCAGCATTTATTGAAAGAAGTGCATCGCGCGATTGAACGTTCAGATGATCCCCATCCACTGATTTGCGGTGTTGGATTAGGCGGATATTGGGCTGAGCGAATAGGTTTTCTGTGTGGTATTAAGCAAGTAATGTTTAACCCCAACTTGCACCCAGAACGCAATATGCAAGGCAAAATTGACAGGCCAGAAGAGTATGAAGATATTGCCACGAAATGTGTTGAGCAGTATCGCATGAAAAATAAAGGCCGCTGCCTAGTTTTCTTATCACGACAGGATGCAGTTTTAGATAACCAGCAAACGGAACAGCAGTTACAAGCCTATTATTCGATTGTATGGGATGAAGAGCAACCACACAAATTCAAAAAAATCTCTCAGCATTTACAGGCTATCAAAGCGTTCAAAAACGCTTAATGATTCTCGATGAACCTTGATTTCAGCAGCCAGTTATATGGCTGCTTTTTTATGTAATCAATTTTGATGGTGATCTGAAATTATCCTTCATACGCTCAAGAGATAGCGATAGAGCAGCGTATTTACCATCAAGAGAATGACGCATGTAAAACAATAATGATCTATGTTAAGTCGATGAATATAGAAAGATTTTAACATAATTCTTACTTAGGTATTCAATAGGTTTGTTAGAGTGACCGTTTATTTCGATTAATGAACGGATAAACGCTGATGATGAAACACACGATTCCATTTTCATTGAGTACACTCTGGATCGGATTATTGACTTCTAGTTTTGCTGTAGCAGACGTTACCGATACAAAAAGCCCATGGAGTGGTGATGCTAAGCTTGGGTTTATTTATTCTAAAAATAGTGCATCAACACTGTCGGTAAACTCAGGTGCGCTGGTTAAATATCAACAGGGGCAATGGCGACAGCAGTTAGCATTAGCGACCTTTTATTCCTATAAATCTGACAGTAATGATGATGGTACGAACAAGTATCGTCTTATTTACGATATTAAACATGATGTTAGCCGGCACTTGTTCGTATTTGGTAATAGTAAGTATGAGCATGATCAGTATGCGACCTATCGTCATCAAGCTTTAGCAGTTGGAGGACTTGGGGCGACATTACTGGATACAGAAACCACTAAAGTGGATCTAGGTTTAGGTCCAGGTTTTCGTCATTCGGTACGTCAGCCTTCTTCGACGGTGCAGGGTTCACGTAGTGATAATGAATGGATTGCGAATGCATTTGTACAAGCGCAAAGTGCGATTAGCCAAAATTTAGCGATTGGTGCGTCAGCGCGAGTCGATTATGGTGATAGCAATACAACGACGAGCATAAAAGGCTCATTATCCAATAAATTGGCTGAACGTTTAGCTTTGGTTTTTGATACGGAGTACATCAATAACAGCACGGTTGCTAAAGGAAAGAGCCGCGATGAAATTTATAGTACGCTTAGTTTAAGTTATGCTTTTTAGTTTGTCACAGAGATTGATTGACGAGTGGTTAGTTAACGAATAAAAAAGGCGTCCTTAATAAGGACGCCTTTTTAATCGGTATAACGAGTTAGAAAGACTGAGGTTTAGTCATGCCTGCCGCTGCTTGTGTACGTGCAGCTTGGCTACCAGCACCTTGAGGCTGATAACGTTGGTCACGGACTGGAGCTGCCACGACATTGATCTCTTTTAAGTCTGCTGAACCCGGGGCTTTTGCCATTGGAGCAAACGCATAACCTTGTTTGCGAGCATGATTGGTTAACGTAGGGGCGTTAATGACAATCGGTGCTTCTTCAGGTAATAAGTCATCGGTTTCAACAATCACAGGTTCAATATCCGTATCGCTGATCACCAATGGCTCTTGTAGATCTTCAACGGTCTCATTTTGTGTCTCTGATTGTGGAGCACACTGTTCTATGCTCTCAACAGAGGTCTCTATTGACTCGCTAGCGACGATAATCTGCACTTCTGCATCAGGCGTTGCTTCACTTGTTATAGGCTGCTCAACAACGCTTTGCTGACTATCGACGGTCGTGACTAGCGCATCTTGTGATACAACGTCTGTTTCAGTACGACGAATGATCACTTTACCCATGGCCATTTCTGGGAAAGCAAATCCACCGAGCACGACAGTTGGTGTCACTGGCGAAGCCTCAGTATTGAGATCAACAGACGGTTGATGGGTCGTTACCTCTGTTGGCGTTGCTACTGCTTGATGCTGTTGTCCATGTGGTTTAGCAAGGTCATAACGCGGCATGACTTTACCCATTGCCATTTCAGGCGATGCCACTCCTCCTTTACGTAGGCGGAAAGGATTTGGACGGCGATCACGACCACGACGGCGACGTTGTCCACTGGCACGTAAGTGGCGAGGTGAACGGCGATTACGGCGTTGTTTCTGTTCGTCTTGATCTTGAGCATCAGCATGACTGGTTTGCTCTTGGTCGACTGGGCTTTCAATAGCTGCTAATGGTGTGGTGTCAACCAGTGTTGGTATTGCTTGTTCCGCATCAGGCGATAACACTATCGGCTCATCAACGACAGGATTTGAAGTTTGTTGATCCTTAACGCGAATCGACTTCTCCAACTTACGACGTTGACGGCGTTCTTTCACAACCGCTGGTTTTACTTCTTGAATGTCTGGCGTGATGGCTTTGTCGGCACGAGGGGATGGAACGGCCTCTTTTTGTGCTTCTTCAGCCAGTTGACGACCTTGCTCTTGAAGTTTGAGCGATTGGTTGTTGTCTCGTTGTGGTTTATTACGACGAGGCTGCTCAGGACGCTCTTGGGCAGGTTTGCGATCTTGTTGTTTACGTGGTGCAGGCGTTGCTGATTCTTTGTCTGCCTTTTCAACCACGTCATCCGCTTTGCGTTTATTGTGCTTATCACGCGGATTACGGCGACGTTCATTACGCTCACGACGAGGTTGTGCGGGTTTCGTTTCTATTTGAGCGGGCACAACGGGTTCTTTCACTTCTTCAGACGTTGAGCTGAATAGCGTTGATAGTGCTTTAAAGAAACGGCTGACCAGTGTCGGCTGCTTTTCTGTTACTGGTTCTGCTGGCGCTGTTTCTACTTGAACCCTCGGTGTCGGTGCATTTTGGGCTGGAGAAGCAAAACCTTTCAGTACTGGCTCTTCAATACGCTTAGGTTTAATTTCAGCGTCAGTCAGTTCTTTCCCTTCGGCTTCTCTCATTGCTTCCAGTTTATTTGGGATCAAGTAAGAGAGAATCTCTTGCTCTTCGCCTTCACGAATACGTAGCACTTCAAAATGTGGCGTTTCCATATCCGAGTTAGGGACAATGGTGATTTTCACTTCTTGATTACGTTCAATATGGTTAATCGAGCGGCGCTTTTCATTCAGCAAATAAGACGCGATTGAAACAGGTACCACGGCAAGAACTTGAACCGTATTGTCTTTTAGTGCTTCTTCTTCGATAAGGCGCAGTACAGATAATGCCAGTGATTCATTGTCACGAATAACTCCAGTGCCTGAGCAGCGAGGACAAATGTGATGACTGGCTTCTGCTAGAGAAGGACTTAAACGTTGACGAGACATTTCCAACAAACCAAAGCGAGAGATACGCCCGATTTGTACGCGAGCGCGATCTAAACGCACGGCTTCACGTAAACGGTTTTCAACTTCACGTTGATGGCGAACTGGTGTCATATCGATAAAGTCGATCACCACTAGGCCGCCTAAGTCGCGAAGACGCAATTGACGGGCAATTTCATCCGCAGCTTCTAAGTTGGTATTTAAGGCAGTCTCTTCGATATCACTGCCTTTGGTTGCACGAGCCGAGTTGATATCGATCGACGTTAAGGCTTCGGTTGGGTCAATAACAATCGAGCCACCAGAAGGCAGGCGAACTTCACGTTGGAAGGCCGATTCAATTTGGCTTTCAATCTGGAAGTGACTGAATAGCGGAACCTCACCGTCGTATTTCTTTACGCGACTGGCAAAGTCTGGGCGAATAAGACGGATATGCTCAAGCGCTCGTTCGTAAATGGTATTGCTATCAATGAGGATTTCGCCAATATCACGACGTAAATAGTCACGGATCGCACGAACAATGACGTTACTCTCTTGGTGAATGAGAAAAGGCGCTGGGTTGGACTCAGAGGCTTGCTTAATGGCACTCCAATGATTGAGGAGAACATTCAGATCCCACTCCAGTTCTTCAGCACTTTTTCCGACTCCCGCAGTACGGACGATAAGTCCCATACCTTGTGGTAAGACCAAGGTGCTTAATGCTGTTTTTAGATCGGTACGCTCATCGCCTTCGATACGGCGAGAAATTCCGCCAGCACGAGGGTTGTTGGGCATAAGAACTAAATAACTTCCGGCTAATGAAATAAAGGTGGTTAAGGCTGCGCCTTTACTGCCACGCTCTTCTTTCTCAACTTGAACAATTACTTCTTGGCCTTCACGCAGCACTTCTTTAATGCTTGGACGACCTTGGTAAGTGTAACCTTCAGGAAAATAATCGCGGGAAATTTCTTTAAGAGGGAGGAAACCGTGTCTTTCTGCACCATAGTCAACGAATGCAGCTTCGAGACTAGGTTCAATACGAGTGATACGGCCTTTGTAGATATTGGCTTTTTTGGATTCATGTCCAGGACTTTCAATATCTAAATCAAACAGTCGCTGGCCATCAACCAAAGCGACACGCAACTCTTCTTTTTGAGTTGCGTTAATTAACATTCTTTTCATTTAAAATCTCGTTATCTTTTCTTTGTTTTGATTATTATTCTTGTTGTTGTATTTCGTTTTCACGGTGCCAGATCCCATGGCTTATTGATTACAGCCTCCCGGCTGGAGGGGATGCTCTGAGGGCACTTCAGTTATCACAAGCATACGTTTGCTTGTGAACCGCGCGGTGGCGGTAGGTACTCAACATGAAAAGGCGAGGAGTAGAACAACAAGAAAACCGCTATCAATCGTGTCTTACGCCATATGCTGCACATCAATAGTCAGAGAACTACTCACATTTTTGCAAGGAATAAAAGGCTAAACAACATGCCAAACCTTTCATACTTTGCAGCTGTGAACTATAGCAGTGACTGCTAAACTCAGCAATCGGCATTGTAAGAAACTCCTTATTTTTTTAACGGTCTGTACAAAAAGATCACAGTTCGCGAGGTCTACGTCACGAAAAACGTCAATAACTTTGTGATTCTTTGATTCACTGTCATAGGTGTTTCAAGGTGTAACGAAGATTTGCTGTTATTTTCGCCAGTTTGAAGTGGCATTTATCGTAAACGTAGTTTTTTCCTGTGAAGAAAAAGGTGATTTTCCGCCAATTAAGGTTAAAATGGCGGTTATGAGCGAAATTAAAACCCAAGTCCAGTTCGTCGATATCGATGAAGATATGGCTGGTCAACGCATTGATAATTTTTTGCGTAACCAATTAAAAAATATTCCTAAGAGCGTGGTTTATCGAATCTTGCGCAAAGGAGAAGTGCGAGTTAATAAAAAACGCGTTAAGGCTGAGTATAAACTGGCCGCAGGCGATAGCATCCGTATTCCTCCGGTGACGATGGAGGTCAATGACTCAGAACCGGCCGCACCCAGTATCAAGCTTAATCGCGTTGCTGAACTAGAAGCGTGTATCGTCTATGAAGACGATCATCTTTTGATTCTCAATAAACCTTCTGGAACGGCAGTACATGGTGGTAGTGGTTTAAAATTTGGCGCAATTGAAGCTTTGCGGGCATTGCGTCCACAGGCACGTTTTTTAGAACTCGTCCATCGTATTGACCGAGACACGTCTGGTATTCTATTGGTCGCTAAGAAGCGCTCGGCCTTACGTCATTTACAAGCGCAATTTCGTGAGAAAACGGTACAAAAATACTATTTTGCATTGGTGATGGGGCGTTGGCCTGCGAATGTTAAAGTGGTCAATGCACCATTATTAAAAAATGAGATTAATAGTATTGTTCGGGTAAACCCTAATGGTAAACCATCAGAAACTCGTTTTAGAGTGCTCGAACAGTTTGCCCAGGCAACTTTGCTTCAAGCAAGCCCGATTACAGGGCGAACGCACCAGATACGTGTACACACTCAATATACGGGTCATCCCATCGCTTGGGATGACCGATATGGTGATCGCCGATTTGACGCCTACGTGAGTCAATTTTCCATTAATCGACTGTTTTTACATGCTGCCAATATTCAATTTATGCATCCCGCAACAGGAGACAAAATGGATATCAGTGCACCATTGGACGCGTCCTTAGAACGTGCATTAGGACAAATGCGCCAAGCTTGATGGTTCTTTGAGGATGAATCTCGCCTCGGTGTGTATTGTCGTGGTGAGATTCGTTCGATGATTAAATCACTCTAATCTGTTCATTTTCTAAGAGTTTAATTAGCTTAATCAGTGGCAAACCGATTAATGAATTGGGATCATCCCCCTCCAAACGTTCAAAGAGAGCAATGCCCAGTCCTTCGCTTTTAAAGCTCCCAGCGCAGTAGAAAGGCTGCTCTTTATCGACATATCGAGCCACCATATCTGGTGTCAGCGAACGAAAGTGTACTTTAAAAGTATCGATAGTGACTTGCGTTTGTTCGGTTTGAGTATTGTGTAGCGCGAGACCAGTGTAAAAAGTGATGGTTTGACCACTTTGTTGCAGTAACTGATGAATCGCTGTCTCTCGGTTGTATGGTTTTCCAATGATTTGACCATTGATAACACATACTTGATCTGAACCAATCACTAGACTTGGTGATGATAGCTGGCAAGAGCGCGCTTTGTTGGTCGCTAAGCGCATCACCAGCTGTTCTGGTGTCTCGTCAGTCAACGGTGTCTCATCACAATCAGGGCTAGCGGTAACAAAAGGAATAGCCAGTTTTTCTAGTAATTGTTGTCGATAAGGTGAGGTTGAAGCCAAAACTAGTTGGTAATTTTGCATTTTGATTTACAATTGTCTTCAGTGTATGAGTAGCATACCGGAAACTGGCAGATCGTCTCAAGTAAAGTGAGCGATATGGTACACCTTACGACGGATTAATCCTGTATTTATCATACGATAGTAACGTGCTTCTTAAGCCAAGAGCGAAATAAGGCATAGCAACTTTTTTGCCTTTTTCTTTGACTAAAACAATTTTGGAAGATAATATTCGCGCCCTATGCAAAAGGTAAAAATACCGCGAACGATTGACCCGGCAAAAGCCGCTCAAAAACGATTGGATTATGATGGTATCATTCAAGCCAGTCTTTTAAAGCGCTTAGAAGAGTCAGTTGATGGCGTAAAACGCGACGCACAAGTCTCATTGTCATTTGGGATGGATGAACAGCAACTGGTTGTTATCTCTGGTAAAGCTAACATCGAAGTTGATTTAGAGTGTCAGCGCTGTAATCAAGCATTTGCACATGAATGCACCATTGAGTTTACTTATACTCCTTACTACAGTGAGCAAAGTGAGCAAGATGCACCGGATGAGTACGATTTGGTAGATCCTAACGAGTACGGTGAGATTGATTTGATTCAGTTAGTTGAAGACGAGTTCATTCTTGGTTTACCCCAAGTAGCGATGCACGATGAAGCGGATTGTAGCGTTAACTCAGACAATTTGGTGTTTGGTGAGATCCCCGACGAAGTGTTGGATGATAAGCCGAATCCATTCGATGTTTTAAAAAGTTTGAAGAAGTAAATCTTCAATCCATAACACAGGAGTAGGGTCAATGGCCGTACAAAAGAGCAAGAAATCACGTTCAATGCGTGGTATGCGTCGTTCACATGATGCGCTAACTTCAGCTGCACTATCTGTAGATGCAACTTCAGGTGAAACTCACCTACGTCACAATGTAACCGCTGAAGGCTACTACCGTGGCAAAAAGGTTATCAACAAGTAAGGTTGTGACCTTTGCAAAATCTAACCGTTGCACTTGATGCAATGGGCGGGGATTTCGGTCCTCGCGTTACAGTGCCTGCCGCCGTGCAGGCACTGTCGCATTTCCCAGAGCTAAAAGTGATATTAGTGGGTGATCATAGCGCGATCACTCAGCAATTATCTTTACTAGGTTACCAACCCGATCCTCGTTTGAGTATTGTGCACAGTGATCGAGTGATCGCTAACTCAGAAAAACCCTCACTAGCATTACGCCATAGCCATGACAGTTCAATGGGTTTGGCTATCGATCTGGTCGCTCAACAACAGGCGGATGCTTGTGTCAGTGCTGGTAACACCGGCGCGCTGATGGCACTCTCACGTTTTCGTTTAAAGCTTCTCCCTGGGATTGAGCGTCCGGCATTAGTAACCGCTTTACCCACGATATCGGGTGGTAAAACGTGGTTATTGGATCTTGGTGCGAATGTCTCTAGTGATGCTGATTCCCTGTTTCAATTTGCAGTGATGGGATCGGCATTGGCTGAGCAACATTTACAACGTTCCCCCCGCGTGGCGATTTTAAATATTGGCGCGGAAGAGATAAAAGGTAATGATCTGGTTAAGCGTTGTGCACAGCTGCTAAAGCAAACTCAAGCGGTGAATTTTATTGGCTATATTGAAGGGAATCAGTTATTGATGGATGCCGCCGACGTTGTGGTGTGTGATGGATTTGTCGGTAATGTTTGTTTAAAAACCTGTGAAGGGACTGCACAACTCTTTATTGATAAGTTAAAAAATCTCTTTTTAGCCTCATCCATAAAGGGTTGGATTGCACGAAAAGTGTTTTCTGAACTGTTTTATGAATTAAAAACCTTGAACCCCGACCAGTATAACGGCGCAAGTTTGCTAGGATTACGCGGCATAGTCATTAAAAGTCATGGAAGTGCCGATGTATCCGCAGTCGTCAATGCGATAGGTGAAGCGGTTCATGAAGTGAAACGACAAGTCCCCAGCCGCATAAGCGATCGTTTGGAAGCGGTTTTACTCGAGAGGCATTATTAGTCTTCATGTATAGCAAAATTTTAGGTACTGGCAGCTACTTGCCATCTCAAGTGCGTACTAACGCAGATTTAGAGAAAATGGTAGATACCAATGATGAGTGGATTGTGACCCGGACGGGGATTCGTGAGCGTCGAATTGCCGCTGATAACGAAACCGTCGCCGATATGGCATTTTATGCTGCTGAAAAAGCCATCGAAATGGCGCAAATTGATAAGAATGAGATTGATCTGATTATTGTTGCCACGACGAGCGGCAGTCATACTTTTCCCTCTTCTGCTTGTCAGGTTCAAGCTAAGCTCGGGATCAAAGGTTGTCCAGCTTTTGATTTGGCTGCAGCATGCTCTGGTTTTGTGTATGCATTGTCGGTTGCTGATCAACACATTAAATCAGGCATGTGTAAAAAAGTACTGGTGATTGGTGCGGATGCATTATCGAAAACGTGCGATCCAACCGACCGCTCAACCATTATTTTATTTGGTGATGCGGCAGGAGCGGTGGTGGTTGGTGCTAGTCAAGAGCCCGGTATCTTATCGACTCATATCTATGCCGATGGTGAGTTTGGTGAGTTACTCAGTCTTGAAGTGCCTGAGCGTGGCGGTAATGTTGATAAGTGGCTGCATATGGCCGGTAACGAAGTGTTTAAAGTCGCCGTGACTCAATTATCAAAATTAGTCAAAGATACTTTAGCGGCGAATAATTTGCATAAGTCGCAATTAGATTGGCTGGTGCCGCATCAAGCCAATTATCGAATTATTTCTGCTACTGCAAAGAAACTTTCTATGTCATTAGATCAAGTTGTGATGACGTTAGATCGCCATGGTAATACTTCAGCTGCAACGGTACCAACCGCATTAGATGAAGCGGTGCGCGATGGACGCATTCAACGTGGCCAGTTATTGCTGTTAGAAGCGTTTGGTGGTGGTTTTACTTGGGGCTCTGCCTTGGTTAAATTCTGATTGCTCCCCAATCACTTATTTGACGTTGAAGAGTCGCTTGACTCTTTATCCATTTTATTAGGTTAAGGAAAGAACATGAGCAAGTTTGCTATTGTATTCCCAGGCCAAGGTTCACAAGCAATCGGTATGCTTGCGGAGCTTGGTGAACAGTATGGTGTTGTAAAACAGACGTTTAGCCAAGCTTCTGAAGTATTAGGTTATGACTTATGGGCATTAGTTCAACAAGGCCCAGCAGAAGATCTTAACCAAACTCATCGTACGCAACCCGCTATCCTTGCTGCATCGGTTGCTATTTGGCGTGTGTGGCAGTCATTGAACTTGCCTCAACCTGAAGTCTTAGCAGGACACAGTTTAGGTGAATACTCTGCGTTAGTATGCTCGGGGGTGATTGATTTTCAGCAGGCGATCAGCTTAGTTGAATTACGTGGTCGATTAATGCAAGAGGCTGTACCTGCTGGCACGGGAGCAATGTATGCGATCATTGGTCTTGATGATGAGGCGATTGCCAACGCGTGCCAACAAGCCGCTCAAGGTCAAATTGTTTCTCCGGTAAACTTTAACTCCCCAGGTCAGGTCGTGATTGCTGGGCAGAAAGAGGCCGTTGAGCGTGCTGGTGTACTGTGCAAAGAAGCGGGTGCCAAGCGAGCATTACCCTTGCCAGTGTCAGTGCCATCGCATTGTGCATTAATGAAACCCGCCGCAGAAAAATTAGCCATTGCGCTCGCTGGACTTCAGTTTAATAGCCCTTCAATTCCGGTCATTAATAACGTTGATGTGCTGGCTGAAACGGATCCTGCAAAAATTAAAGATGCCCTTGTGCGTCAGCTTTATAATCCGGTACGTTGGACAGAAGCGGTACAAAGCATGAGTGACCAAGGGATTGAAAAACTTATTGAAGTTGGTCCAGGTAAAGTGTTAACTGGATTAACCAAACGCATAGTGAAAACACTGGATGCGGTAGCCGTAAACGATAGCGCTTCATTCGAAGCTGTGCAATAAAGTAGGAATCAAACATGAATGAATTCATGAGCCTTGAAGGTAAAGTCGCTCTAGTCACGGGAGCAAGTCGTGGGATTGGTCGTTCAATCGCAGAAGTGCTTGTCGCACGCGGTGCAACCGTGATTGGAACAGCAACCAGCGATAGTGGCGCAGATGCAATCAGTACTTATCTAGGCGAGAAGGGTAAAGGGTTTGCTTTGAATGTGACTGACCCTGCATCGATCGAATCGGTACTCAAAGCGATCAATGAACAGTTTGGCAGCATCGACATTTTAGTGAATAATGCCGGTATCACACGTGATAACCTATTGATGCGTATGAAAGACGAAGAGTGGATGGATATCTTAGATACCAACTTAACGTCGATTTTCCGCTTATCGAAAGCGGTATTACGTGGCATGATGAAAAAACGCCATGGTCGAATCATTAATGTCGGTTCGGTTGTTGGTACCATGGGTAATGCTGGACAAACTAACTATGCAGCGGCAAAAGCGGGCGTAATTGGCTTTACCAAGTCGATGGCACGCGAAGTTGCATCCCGTGGTGTGACTGTGAACACAGTTGCACCAGGTTTTATCGCCACAGATATGACAAAAGCGCTGAATGATGAGCAACGTGCTGCTACACTAGCGCAAGTTCCAGCGGGTCGTCTGGGTGAACCTCATGAAATTGCTTCTGCAGTGGCTTTTTTAGCGTCCAATGAAGCAGCTTACATTACGGGTGAGACTCTGCACGTCAACGGCGGAATGTACATGGTTTAATGCCAAGTGTTTGGAGAAGTTAAGCGACAGTTGTCAATAAATGCTGACTTTTCTTAACAGTTGGTTTTTAGGTGCGCAACATTTGTGCATGATTTATGTCAAAAATGGTGTGAATTTCGGTTAAAATCGGTAAATTTGTGGTTTGACCAGCAAGGTCCCCCTTGCAACTTTCACTAGTTCGAATAAACTACGGAATCATCGCATTAGGCGAAATCTGTAAAGGAAAAGAAAACATGAGCAACATTGAAGAACGCGTAAAGAAAATCATCGTTGAACAGCTAGGTGTAGACGAAGCAGAAGTAAAAAATGAATCTTCTTTCGTTGAAGATCTAGGTGCAGATTCTCTAGACACTGTTGAATTAGTTATGGCTCTTGAAGAGGAATTTGATACTGAGATTCCTGATGAAGAAGCAGAGAAAATCACTACTGTTCAAGCTGCGATTGATTACGTGACCAGCAACGCTCAGTAATGTTCTCCCCAGGCGGCCCTCTGGCCGCCTGAGTTTTTTAGTCATCTATCCCTCTCATAGAATGTTTCTATCCCGGAGAATATGATCGTGTCCAAGCGTCGTGTCGTTGTCACTGGCATGGGTATGTTGTCACCAGTAGGCAACACTGTAGAATCTTCTTGGAAAGCCCTGCTAGCTGGTCAAAGTGGTATTGTTAATATTGAGCACTTTGATACTACAAATTTCTCAACTCGTTTCGCAGGTCTAGTCAAAGACTTTAATTGCGAAGAGTATATGTCTAAAAAAGAAGCCAGAAAAATGGATCTTTTTATCCAATATGGCATTGCTGCGGGTATTCAAGCTCTAGACGATTCCGGTCTGCAAATTACGCAAGCTAATGCGCCACGTGTTGGTGTCGCCATTGGTTCGGGAATTGGTGGTCTTGAGTTAATTGAATCTGGCCATCAGGCATTAATCGAAAAAGGTCCACGTAAGGTTAGCCCATTTTTCGTTCCCTCAACCATTGTTAACATGGTTGCAGGTAACCTTTCTATTATGCGTGGTTTACGTGGTCCAAATCTTGCAATTTCAACCGCTTGTACCACTGGCTTGCACAATATTGGTCATGCCGCACGGATGATTGCTTACGGTGATGCCGATGCCATGGTTGCGGGTGGTGCAGAAAAAGCCTCCACACCTTTAGGTATGGCTGGTTTTGGTGCTGCGAAAGCGTTATCCACTCGCAATGATGAACCACAAAAAGCTTCACGCCCTTGGGATAAAGATCGTGATGGTTTTGTATTGGGCGATGGTGCTGGTGTGATTGTGCTTGAAGAGTATGAACACGCTAAAGCTCGTGGTGCTAAAATTTATGCTGAGTTGGTCGGTTTTGGTATGTCAGGTGATGCTTATCACATGACTTCACCAAGTGAAGACGGTTCTGGTGGCGCTCTAGCGATGGAAGCCGCGATGCGTGATGCTGGAGTCACAGGAACTCAAATTGGTTATGTTAATGCTCACGGAACGTCAACTCCGGCCGGTGATGTCGCGGAAGTAAAAGGCATCAAACGAGCATTAGGTGAAGAAGGCGCTAAACAAGTATTAGTCTCTTCAACCAAATCAATGACGGGTCACTTGCTCGGTGCAGCAGGTTCTGTTGAAGCGATCATTACCATCATGTCGTTGGTTGACCAAATTGTTCCACCAACCATTAACCTTGATAACCCAGAAGAAGGGTTAGAGATAGACTTAGTGCCCCATACGGCGCGTAAAGTATCAGGTATGGATTATGCGATATGTAACTCGTTTGGCTTCGGTGGTACCAACGGTTCACTGATTTTTAAACGCGTATAATTAATCTATCTGATTGAGTTTGAGTTTAAACGGCTTGGTGCTTTGCATTAGGCCGTTTATTTTTTCAGGGAGTCAAGCATGATTGGGCAAAATGGATTCAACGAGCCCCTAATTACCGCCAGTGATCGTTCTTTCCAATATGGCGATGGCTGCTTTAGTACTCTATTGATTAAACAAGGTAAAATTCAGCTCTGGGATTATCATCAAGAGCGAATGGAGGCTTGCTTACAGCGCTTGGCGATTCCATCTCCTGATTGGTTGAAAATAGAACTTGCGTTGAATCAAGCGGCGATAGGTAAGCCACTGGCGGGAATGAAACTGCATATTAGCCGTGGCGAAGGAGGACGAGGTTATAGTCCAAGCCAACAACATTCATCAAGAATTACATTGAGTCACTTTGATTTTCCAGCTCATTATCATCAATGGCAACGTCAAGGGATCAGATTAGGCGTCTGTAAGCAGCGCATGGGACTCAACCCATTGCTGGCGGGACATAAACATAATAACCGCTTAGAGCAAATTTTACTGCGTGGTGAAATGGATCGTGCAGGGTATGACGATGGCGTTTGTTTGGATCTTAATCATCATATCGTTGAAACAACGATGGCAAATTTGTTCTGGGTGAAAAATGGCACCTTATATACGCCGAGTCTTGATAATGCTGGTGTTGCTGGTGTCGCGCGGCGGATGATTTTACAATCGGCAACATCATTCGGGTTGACCGTGGAAATTGGTCAGTTTCCAATGGAGCATTTAATTGCTGCTGATGAGGTTTTTATTTCTAATGCCATCATTGAAGTCGCGCCTGTCATCGGTATTGCGCATCATTTGTATACCATCGGCCGTTATGTACGAGATTTTCAGGAGAGTTTTAATTCGTGATTAAAAAATTACTGGCCTTAATTTTAGTCATCATTGTTTTTGCTACTGCAAGCTACTTTTATGCAGTTAAAAAGACCAATGATTACCTCGCGCAGCCGTTATTGATCACTGAACCGCAGTTGATCACTATTCATGGTGGGACGAGTTTAAACAGAGCGTTGGCGTTAATGACCGATCAAGCTTGGTTAGTTGATGATCCTTTGGCCTCGAAGTTATTACGTCGTTTCTACCCTGAATTAACGCCGATTAGAGCGGGAACGTATCAATTACAGCCCGGGTTATCGCTACAAGATAGTTTAGCGTTATTGGTTTCTGGGCGAGAATTTCAGTTTTCGATCACCTTTATTGAAGGAAGCCGTTTTTCTGAATGGCGTGCTAGCTTAGCGCAAAATCCTAACTTACAACAAACGCTGACTGAGCATTCAGAGGCAGACATCGCCCAATTATTAGGCATCGATAATGCAAAATTAGAAGGCTTATTTTTGGCGGAAACCTACCATTTTACTAAAGGGGAGAAGGATATTGATATCCTTCGTCGAGCGCATCGTAAGCTCAATCGTCTGCTTGAGCATGAATGGGAGCATCGTCAGCCTGATTTGCCATTGAAAACTCCTTACGAAGCCCTTATTTTGGCGTCAATTATTGAAAAAGAAACGGCGATCGATACGGAGCGGGAGCGAGTCTCTTCGGTGTTTATTAATCGATTAAACAAGCGAATGCGTTTACAAACGGACCCTACGGTTATTTATGGAATGGGTGATCGTTATCAAGGGCGGATTCGCCGTGCTGATTTGCGTGAAGCGACAGAATATAATACTTACGTGATCAATGGACTCCCTCCGACGCCGATCGCGATGGCTGGCCCCGCTTCGATTAAGGCCGCTTTAAATCCGGAACAGAGTGATTACCTTTATTTTGTGGCCAGTGGTCATGGTGATCACGTGTTTTCAAAAACATTAGCAGAACATAATCGCGCGGTTCGCGCCTATTTACAAGTGATCAGAAGTCGACAATGAACGCAAAATTTATCGTAGTAGAAGGGCTAGAAGGCGCAGGAAAAAGCACGGCTATTCAGGTTGTGATCGATACGTTACAAGCTTTTGGTATTGAGTCAATTACCCAGACTCGTGAGCCCGGTGGCACGGTATTGGCTGAAAAAATGCGTGCTTTAGTCAAAGAAGATCACCCTGGTGAAGTTTTACAAGATGTGACGGAAGTGCTGCTAATGTACGCCGCACGGGTACAACTTGTGGAAAACGTCATTAAACCTGCATTGGCGGCAGGATGCTGGGTCGTGGGCGATCGCCATGACATGTCTTCGCAAGCTTATCAAGGCGGCGGACGGCAGATTAGCCCTGCGACGATGCAGCAGCTTAAGCAGTTAGCGTTAGGGGCGTTTAGCCCAGATTTTACTTTATACTTAGATATCGATCCGCGAGTCGGATTAGAGCGAGCTCGTGGGCGAGGGGAGTTGGATCGTATTGAGAGAATGGACTTGAGTTTTTTTGAACGTACACGACAGCGTTATCTAGAACTGGCTAAGGACAATCCATCAGTCACGATTATTAACGCGCAGCAAACCTTACAAGCGGTGACACAAGATATTCAGCAAGCGTTATTAAACTGGTTAAATCAACATAAAGGTTAATGATGAACGCAGTATATCCTTGGTTAAGCGAGGCATGGGAGCGTTGGAAACAACAGCTTGAGCATCAGCGCTTTGCTTCAGCAACCTTAATCAATGCCCCACACGGAGTAGGCGCAGAGCAGTTGATTGAGAAATTCTCGCAGGCATTAATGTGTACTACACAGCGTAGTGAGCCCTGTGGATTTTGTCATGGCTGTGAGTTAATGCTATCGGCCACGCATCCGGATTATCATCTTGTTCGTCCTGAAAAAGAGGGCAAGTCGATTACGGTTGAGCAAATTCGTATAGCGAATCGATTAGCACAAGAGTCTTCACAGCTCTCAGGCTTTCGGTTGATCGTGATTGAGCCTGCCGAAGCAATGAATGAATCAGCAGCGAATGCTTTACTGAAAACGCTTGAAGAGCCCGCAGAAAAATGTGTTTTCATTTTACTGACTCATCAAGTGAGCCGTTTACTGGCGACAATCGTCAGTCGTTGCCAACAAATTATTATTCCAGAACCGCAGCCACAAGCCGTTATGCCGTGGTTAACCGAACAGTGTCAACAATCGATTCCTGCTTTTGCTGCTCATATTCATGGTAATGCTCCATTACTGACTCGAGCGTTTATTTTACAAGGTGAACTCCAAAATTATTTGGCGATTGAGCAGCAATTTGTTCAGGCATTACAAGGCGACATTTCGGCATTATTAAATTGTGCGAAAACGATCAGTGGCCAGCCTCTCAGTGGACTACGTTGGCTTTGGTATCTCTTGACTGACGCCCAAAAAACCGCTTTTGGGGTATGGCAGCCTTACTTTACTCCGCAAAGTCAGTGGCTTGCTCAAGCTCGTTCTTTGTCTTTATTACAACAACAAACGGATTTATTGGCGCAGTTGATCAATCAATTACAGGGATTTAGTGGGTTAAATAGTGAACTTTTAATTGCTGATTGGTTATTTAAATTTAATGAGGAAACATGTTTGTAGATTCACATTGTCATCTTGATAAACTGAACTATCAAGATTTACACCAAGATATCAGCGATGTTCTTGCTAAAGCCGAACGGGCTAAAGTGACACAATTACTTTCTGTGGGTGTGACGTTAGACTCATTTCCCAATATGTTAGCGATGATTACTCCCTTCGATAATATTCATGCTTCTTGTGGTGTCCATCCTCTCGACGTGCAAAGTGATTTTGATCTAGAGCGTTTTCACACTTATGCCCGTCACCCTAAAGTGGTTGCGATTGGTGAAACTGGGCTCGATTATCACTATCAGCCAGAAATGGCGGAATTACAACAACAGCGTTTTATTCAGCATATTGATACTGCCGTTGAACTCAATAAGCCATTGATTATTCATACTCGTCAAGCGCGAGAAGATACTTTAGCTATACTCAAAGCACATCACGCAGAGCGTTGTGGCGGGGTTATACACTGTTTTACTGAAGATTGGGCTTTTGCGCAGGCGGCAATGGATTTAGGCTTCTATATTTCGATCTCTGGGATCGTTACGTTTCGCCAAGCAACAGAGCTCAAAGCCGTGGTAAAGGCACTACCATTAGATAGGTTGTTGATTGAAACCGATTCGCCTTATTTAGCGCCAGTACCTCATCGAGGTAAAGAGAATCAGCCGGCTTATGTGGTTGAGGTTGCGGCGTATATTGCTCAACTTAAAGGGCTTTCTTTGGGCGAAGTTGCAGAAAAAACCAGCAAAAACTTCCAAGATCTTTTTTTGCGATGAAAATCAAATTTTATAGGTGTAAGACGCCTGGAATGGCTGTTTTACGTGCTTTACTTCAAATTATCATCAAGAATTAGCCTTGTTTACTTAATATGTTGAATATTTAGTCTAAACTAATCAATTGGTAATTTTGTTACTAAAAATAACAACCTCATCAATTTAATTTACCAAGTAAAATTAATTGATGGAAAATTATTATTAATATAAACAATAGGATAGAATGCTTCTGTTGCCTTGTCGACAAGTGATGGCTGTGTGATCTGTCTATTACTTTGAAACTAAATTTCTTTACGAACTGGAAAGTTTGAGGGGCATCAAGATATATTTAGAGGCGGAAAATATAATACATTTGTGGTTACATTTTCATTGGGTGCTAACATTTAGGCTACGGGGGTGTGCCGTTGGAACCCGAAAAATTCTAATAACTTAATCAGGAGCATAAACATGTTAAAGAACGCTTTTGCTAACCTGCAAAAAGTAGGTAAAGCACTGATGCTTCCAGTATCAGTCTTACCTGTTGCAGGTATTTTGCTTGGTGTTGGGGCGGCAAACTTTAGTTGGCTGCCAGAAGTCGTATCCCATTTAATGGAACAAGCTGGTGGCTCGGTATTTGGTCAAATGGCACTCTTGTTTGCCGTTGGTGTCGCCCTAGGCTTTACCAATAACGATGGTGTATCAGGACTTTCTGCTATTGTCGGCTATGGCATCATGGTTGCGACCTTGAACGTTATGGCAGAGGTAATGGGTGTTGATGGCATCGAAACAGGCGTACTTGGCGGTATTCTTGCGGGTGGTGTTGCAGCGTGGTCGTTCAATCGTTTCTATAAAATTCAGCTACCAGAATATCTCGGATTCTTTGCGGGTAAACGTGCGGTACCTATTATTACCGGTTTCTTGTCGATTGCTCTAGGTATTCTCTTATCGGTAATTTGGCCTCCGATTGGTGGCGTTATTGCTTCTTTCTCTGATTGGGCTGCGCATCAAAACCCAGTCACTGCATTTGGTATTTACGGTATTGTTGAGCGTGCACTGATTCCATTTGGTTTACACCATATCTGGAACGTACCTTTCTTCTACGAAGCAGGTTCTTGTGTGACTAACTCCGGTCAACCAGCAACAGGTATTATGACTTGTTTCTTGACTGCGAATGATGTGACTCGCGAAGCGGGTAATGGTTTTGGTCAGTTAGCCGGTGGTTACCTATTTAAAATGTTTGGTCTTCCTGCAGCGGCTTTTGCGATTGCGCATTGTGCTAAACCTGAGAACCGTGCAAAAATCATGGGTATCATGGCTTCTGCGGCATTAACTTCTTTCCTAACCGGTATTACTGAGCCAATTGAATTCTCTTTCCTATTCATTGCTCCTGTACTTTACGCGGTTCACGCGGTACTTGCTGGCTTGGCGTATGTCTTAACCAACTCGCTAGGCATTGTTCATGGCCACACGTTCTCTAACGGCTTTATTGACTTTGTTGTTCAATCTCCTCGTGCAGAAAACATGTTGCTACTGGTAGGCTTAGGTATTGCTTATGCTGTGCTTTACTATGTGGTATTTACGTTTGTTATTCGTACTTTGAATCTGAAAACACCGGGCCGTGAAGATGAATCCGCTGATGCGAATACTTCAACAGGGTCAGAGTTAGCAGGTGAATTAGTAGCGGCATTTGGTGGTAAAGAAAATATCACTAACTTAGATGCTTGTATTACTCGCCTACGCGTATCGGTTGCAGAGACAGAGTTGGTTGATCAAGCGAAACTAAAACAACTCGGTGCTGCTGGCGTTGTTGTGGTGTCTGGTGGTGTACAAGCTATTTTTGGTACTAAATCAGATAACTTAAAAACAGAAATGGATGAGTGGATTCGCAACCACGGTTAATTCTCATTCTTTCTTCCCCTATAAATAAGGAGACTTCGGTCTCCTTTTTATCGGTTTGCTGAAAGTGCTCATTATCAATGATGTTTTAACCTCTACCTATACTCTATCTTAACCTATCTTTACCTCTTTGCTGACATTGCTCAGTACACTCCTCGTTAGACTGCCGTTATTTCCTTTGATTTTATTTTGCACTTGGTTGGATTCTTCATGTCATGTTTATTCTTTCTTCTGGCGGAGCCGACTTTGCTGCAATTGGACATCATTGGGGAGTTTATTTCTCAATCTTAGAAATTTGAGTAAATACCAGACGATATAGGATAAGTGACTTATGAAAAAAATAGCTGCAGTGGCGATGTTATTCAGCGTACCAGTAAGTGTTTATGCACAACAAGAGCCGAGTTTAAAAGTGGGTATGGCCGTAGATAAGCAGTTGAGTGCAGTCATTGAGGTTGATGAGCAATATCGTTTTATTCTTGGTAATGAAGGTGCCGCTTTTGATTATTTGATGCGCCGTGGCAATTTTGAACGAGCTGACGTTCCTTTGGATTGGTACGTTGGGATTGGTGCTTGGGGAGAATGGGATGGTGATTTTGGTCCGCGCGTACCATTAGGGGTTAACTGGCCAATTAACAGTAATATTGATGTCTATGGTCAAGTTCATCCAGAGTTAAACCTCCATTCAGGCATCAATTTGCAACTGGGCGCGGCGCTAGGGGTTACTTATCGCTTCTAAAATCAATAAGGCCACGGCAGATTAGCTGCTCGTGGCCTTAATTAAGAGGAGATTACTCTTCTTGTTTCGCCATGGCTTTTTTAATGCAGATGGCTGCACCGCCCCAAGTGAGTCCGAGGCCGATAATCATCATGATAATTGCACCTGTAGTCATTAGTTTGCTTCCTTGCGATTAGTTAGATTAACGATGGCACCTAGCGCCAGTAACGCGATAATAATGGTCCAGCCTAGGGTCAGATCATAGCCGCCATACCCTTCAGTGAGCAGTGCACGTAATTTAGTTACTACAATGATCGCCAAAACGACTGGGGAGACAAAGCGCAAACAAATATCAAACCATACTCCAATCGTAAAATCAGAAATGGAGTTAACATATTTACGCACGTCGGAAATTTTCAGCAACCAAGTCATGAGAATGAGTTCAACTAGGCAGCTCGCCATAATGCCGACATTGTTCGCAAAGTGGTCGACTAAATCGAGCAACAGTAAACCGCCATTGGTCGCAAATGCCATAGAAATAATAAAGCCTGAGCCGATAACGATATTAGCTGCTTTTTTACGACTCCAACCCAGTTTGTCAATCACCGCGGAGGTGACGGCTTCTAAGATCGAGATGTGTGAGCTTAGTCCAGCGACCACTAACGCTAAGAAAAATAGCGGGCCTAGAATGTAAGGGATTGGAAGTAGGTTAATAGCCGCAGGGATAGTGACAAAAGCTAAACCAACGCCAGCAGAAACAACTTCAGTCAGCGGTTTGCCTTGTTCTTGAGCCATGTAACCAAGAACTGAGAAAATCATGATACCAGCGAGAATTGAAAAACCGCAGTTGATCAAGACGGTCATAAAAGCATTATTGGTGATGTCAGATTTCTGTGGTAGGTAGCTTGAATAGGCCAGCATAATCGCAAAGCCAATACTGAGCGTAAAGAAGATTTGCCCATAAGCGGCAGCCCAGACTTTAACATCCCAAATCTTACTAAAATCAGGCTCAAACATATAGTTGACGCCATCTAATGCACCCGGTAAGAAAATCATGCGTGCAATCAGCAGCAGTACCATGATAAACAACACCGGCATCATGACTTTAGAAGCACGTTCAATACCAGATTTAACTCCGCCAACGATAGCCGCATAAGTTATTGCCCAAGCAATCGCCATCGTAAAAGCAATTTTCCACTGAATTGATCCAAGGTTAGTCGGCGAGTTATCACCCAGACCTAAGTACTCGCTAAAGAAAAAGCCATTGGTATCCGTTCCCCAACTTTGGGTAAATGACATGCCGAAGTAGGAGATTGCCCAGCCAATCACGGCTACATAGTACACCCCAATGGTTGCCGCGATACCCACTTGAAACCAACCAAGCCATTCAAATTTTGTGTTAATTTTGGCAAGAGTCGTTGGTGCAGAGCCGCGATGTTTTTGACCCATACTGAATTCAAGGATCATAAAAGGAATGCCGGCTGTTAGCATGGCAAATAGATAAGGGATGAAAAAAGCGCCCCCTCCATTCTCATAAGCCATGTAGGGAAAACGCCAAATGTTACCTAGGCCAATCGCAGAACCTACTGCGGCTAAAATGAATCCGGTACGGGATCCCCATTGTTCTCGCTTCATTTATTTCTCCTTAATCATTCCCTGAGGTATGAAGCCTCATTAGACCTTGTTTACTCATTCATTGAGATGTGGAAGCAAGCCTTCCCGTTACCGCTCACTTTTGCCAGAGTAGACTGCCGAAAAGATCATCGTATGAGTATAGGTCTAATTGTTAAAATATTGTTCCATCATCCATGAAAGTGTAAAAACGTAGATTTACCTGTGGTCTATGTGGTTGTTTATTGGAATTTTATGCTGTTATTGTCGATGTGTGTTTGCGTAATCTGAAATAATCAGCTGCGCATTAATTGAGAGACTACAGAGAACTTTTAAAAATGGCAATACAATGTAAACGGTTTGTTGTTAGTGATAGATAGCGGCATTCAAGTTATTAAAGCACAAATCTAGGGATATATTTGTGCTTTTGGTCGTTAACTGAATCAATTCGCTCTATTGAACGTCATTATCCATTGATAAAACTGTATTTAACAACAGAGTGCTTGACTAAAAAATCATCAGTTAGTGGTCGGTACTTCTAGTAACGATTGATCTTGTAAGGTTAAATTTGGTTGGAGATAAATGGCTTCATAGCTATGATTCGCAATCAGGGAGACGATAAAGCGTTTTCCATACTAACCAGCGATGAATAGCTTAAAAACGTAAGCTGAGCCCTAGATTAAAAGCAAATTGATTCATCCAGTTGGAGCGAAAGCCAATCACACAGCCATTATTTTTCTCAAGTTGACAAATAGCACTGGTATCGTTGTCAACCATAGTGCCAAGCCATCGGAAATGCGATGTAATGGTGAGGTTCGAGGCAATTTTGTAGTCTATTCCTGCAAACACGCTGGACGAGAAGCCATATTTATTATTAACCCAGTCAACATCAGCGTATGAGCCACCCAGTCCTACACCAATAAACGCAGAACTTTTGGATTCTAGAGGGTAATAAATACTACTTTGGAAGTGCAGATAATGCATGGTGGCTTGATTATCGATTTGTTCAACTTGTGATGATTGATGGCTATAGAAAAAACCGATGCGTCCGGTTTGAAAGGAGGTTTCGATGGCTAATGCGATATTTTCCGATGGTTTTATGTCGTAGTGACGTTGCTGCTGATCTTCCACTTTGCCACCCAAGGTATAGCCAAAGTAAGGCGTCACATACAGTTCACTTTTTACTGGGAAGGCGAGTAAGCTCAATAGTAGGGGTAGCATAAACTGGGGGTAGAATAGCAATCCATGATGTCGCATTGTGATACTCCTTAAGTACAATTATCTATCCTACTATAGGATAGGATAGGATAGGATAGTGAGTGAAGACTCTCACTGCTCCGATAACTAAGAGTAAAAGCCTTGTTTGCTGCTCGTTCTGCGAGGATAAATGTGATAATCACTTGATATTTGTGTGGAAAAAAACGACAGTATAAAGGATTAGTGTATGCTTATGTTGTCATTCAGTGATTCTCAAGGAGAGGTGTATGGAACGCGATCTTAAACACGCATTAATGATTACCGCGGCAATATTTGCTGTTCTTATCGGATATGGTTTAATTACTATCGCCAATTAAAAGCTAGAGGTTCTGCTTATGGTGAACAGTGGAACAGTCTCAGGGCTAGAATTGAGAGTCGACATTGTTCGGCTCTCGAAGTTTCTGACTGGTAAAAATAGCTTAGTCGCCCAAGGTGGAGGGCAGCGGGGGATTTTTACTGCAGGTGTATTAGATGCTTTTATGCTGTCTAATTTTGACCCGTTTGATGAATTTTATGGTACGTCAGCGGGCGCGTTAAATCTTTGTTCCTATCTATGTCGTCAGCACGGTTTAGGTAAAGCTTTCATTCTCGAGCTAACCACCGATCCGCAATTTTTTCATTTATTCAGTTATATTCGACGTAAACAATACATGAATTTAGACTGGGCGCTCGATAAAATCAGCGATTATCCTTATCGTTTAGATTTGGACATGGGGCGACATGTCTTGGGCCAGCGCCAAGCTTTTGCTGCGGTGACGGAGGCTCAGTCATTAACCGATGCTTATTTTCCGATGTTGGGTGACGATTGGCGAGAAGTGCTTATCGCTACCTGCGCGATTCCAGGCTTATATACTCAAGAGGTCTCATTAGGTCAACATTGCTATATTGATGGTGGAGTGTCAGCATCCATCCCCGTTCAACAGGCTTGGCGTCAAGAAGCACGTTTTATCACGGTCATTCGGACTGAAACGTTAGAGGAAGAAGACCAACAAAATGCATTAGCAGAGCAAGAGTCTGATTCTCAGGTTAAATGGTTACGTGAATCGGTGAATCATATCCAGCAACATTGGCAAAATAAAATGTTGCAGTGGAAGCAAGATTGGAGTGGTTTTCTTCAACAACAAATCGCCAAGGCGCAACAGCTCAAGAAAGAGCAAAAACATCTCGATGTGTTAAATGGTGGACGTTGGTTGTTTGGTGCCGACAATATTTATCGGTTAAGCCATCTGTTAGGGAATAAATTTGATGCGGGGCTCGCAGATATGTTGATGGTCCATTATCAAACCTATTCATTGACCAGTGACTTTCTTCATACACCACCAGATGATGCATTTATTTTACAAATTGTGCCAAGTGAGCCACTGAAATCAAGTTCCTTACTCAGTAGTCAGGAAGCGTTGCTTTATGACTACGAGTTAGGTCTACAAGCTGGCTACCGATTTATTGAAACCTTTGAACAGGCTAAGCGACTCGTGACTCAGCGTCCTAATCCTCCTGTCATTGATCCTTTTTATGGCGATCAATAGGAGGAGAGTGATTTATTGGTATTCTTTTTCCCATATAAAACTCAATGTCATTCGGGTAGGTACGTTCCCTGTACCTACCGCTCAGATTAAAATACCGGCAAGATCCGCATACAGTTGGTGGTTCCTTCTACATCCATAATATCACCTTGAGTAATGATCACCAGATCGCCAAACTCGAGGAGCTTTTTGTCTTTTAGGGCTTGTAGGGCGGCTTGAGCCACCTCCGCTCCCTGACCATGGTTGCTATCAAAATAGAATGGCGTTACCCCTCGATAGAGCGCGCAACGGTTCAGAGCATGCTCATTACGAGACATGGCGAAGATAGGTAATATCGAGTTAAGGCGTGAGGTCATTAGCGCAGTTCGCCCTGACTCCGTTAACGTGACCATCGCTGTTACTCCTTCAAGATGGTTGGCGGCATAAATGGTCGACATCGCTATTGTTTCTTCTTCGGTTTGGAAAGCGCGATCGATACGATAATTTTGTTGGCTGGCTTCAATCATTTTTTCTGCGCCGACACAGACTTCGGCCATGGCTTTGACGGTCTCTACTGGGTATTTACCAGCGGCGGTCTCTCCTGAAAGCATGACTGCGTCAGTGCCATCAAGTACGGCATTGGCGACGTCCATCACTTCTGCTCGGGTTGGCATTGGATTGGTGATCATCGACTCCATCATTTGAGTTGCGGTTATCACGATGCGATTGAGCTCTTTAGAACGACGAATCAGTTTCTTTTGCACCGCGATTAACTCAGGATCACCAATTTCGACACCAAGGTCGCCTCGCGCAACCATAATGACATCAGAGGCGCGAATAATATCATCGATATTTTCATCACAAGATACCGTCTCTGCACGCTCAACTTTGGCCACTAATCTTGCATTCAGTCCTGCTTCGCGAGCCAAACGCCGAGCATAATCCATATCTTTCCCATTGCGTGGAAAAGAGATCGCTAAATAATCGACGCCAATGTCAGCTGCCAGCACAATATCTCGCTTATCTTTTTCTGTTAAGGCTTCAGCAGAAAGGCCACCGCCTTTTTTATTAATGCCTTTATTATTGGATAATGGTCCGCCGATAAGAACGGTAGTGTGAATTTTACTTCCTTGTACAGCGGTGACTTGCAACTGAACTCTGCCATCGTCGAGTAATAAAATATCTTCTGCCACAACGTCATTTGGCAAAGCTTTGTAATCAATCCCCACAGCGTGCTGTGTGCCTTCACCGAGTCCGAGCTCGGCATCTAAAATGAAACTGTCGCCTTCATTGAGAAAAACCTTGTCTTCTTTGAAGGTCGATACTCGAATTTTAGGACCTTGCAGGTCGCCTAATATCGCTACGTGTCGACCTAATCGTTGGGCAATTTCGCGAACTTTTTCCGCTCGTAAACGGTGATCATCTGCCGACCCATGGGAAAAATTCATTCTGACTACATTCACCCCACAGCGAATAATCGTTTCTAACACACTACCTTGATCCGTTGATGGACCTAATGTAGCGACAATTTTTGTTCTTCTTAACGCTGCGGTCATATTTTTCTCCTTGAAAGTCCGGCCAATAAGCGCAACCTATTGGATCTCAGTATAGACCTAAGTCTCTAAAAATAGAGGGTTTAGAAAAAAAATGACGATTTCTCGATCCAACACCCATCTTGGGTCTTTTGGTGGTGAAATCTGTAGTTTTGGGGTTAAAAACACAAACTCAAATTTATATGCGTGATGGCTGTCACGGCTATACATCAAGTTGCTTCACAATTAGTTCGCAAAGTAAAAAAATTGGCAGGTTATTGAAATCTGGAGTGCACCATGTATATGGCTCAACCAGGCCATATTGATCATATTAAACAGGTCAATGCTGGTCGTGTATATAAATTGATAGATCAAAAAGGCCCTATATCGCGCATTGACCTTTCTAAAGAGAGTGAATTAGCTCCGGCAAGTATTACTAAAATTACTCGCGAATTAATTGATGCCCACTTGATCCATGAAACGACGGTTCAAGAAGCGATCAGTCGTGGCAGACCTGCCGTTGGTCTGCAAACCAATAATCAAGGCTGGCAATTTCTTTCCATGCGCTTGGGACGAGGCTATCTGACGATTGCGTTGCATGAGTTGGGTGGGGAGGTATTGATTGACACCAAAATTGATATTCATGAAATCGATCAAGATGATGTTTTGGCGCGATTATTATTTGAAATAGAAGAGTTTTTTCAAACCTACGCCGCCCAATTAGATCGGGTGACAAGCATTGCGATTACTCTGCCGGGTTTAGTCAATTCACAGCAGGGCATGGTATTACAAATGCCCCATTATAATGTGAAAAACTTGGCGTTAGGTCCTGAGATTTATAAAGCTACTGGGTTGCCGGTATTTGTTGCGAATGATACTCGAGCTTGGGCCTTGGCAGAAAAATTATTCGGTCACTCTCAAGATGTCGATAATTCGATATTGATTTCTATTCACCACGGATTAGGGGCCGGGATTATCGTTGATGGGCGAGTATTACAAGGTCGCTATGGCAATATTGGTGAACTTGGGCACATTCAAATTGATCCTCAAGGTAAACGTTGTCATTGCGGTAATATCGGGTGCCTTGAAACGGTGGCGAGCTCGCAAGCGATTCGCGATCAGGTGTCGTTACGAATTGCTCAAGGAGAACCGTCGTCATTAGCCGAACAAGAGACGATTTCGATTGAGGACGTTTGCTTGGCGGCTGCCAATGGTGATCCGCTCGCCGTAGACGTGATTGAGCAACTCGGACGTTATTTAGGCGCTGCGATTGCGATAGTGATCAATTTGTTTAACCCTGACAAAGTGTTAATTGGTGGGGTGATGAATCAAGCAAAAACGGTGTTGTATCCTGCGATTCAGCGCTGTATTGAAGAGCAAAGCCTTCCTGCCTATCACCAACATCTGCAGTTGGTTGAATCCCGTTTTTATAAACAAGCCACAATGCCAGGAGCGGCTTTAATCAAGCAAGCGCTCTACGATGGTTTATTATTAATGAAAGTGGTTGAAGGATAATTTTTCTTCGTTTTTTTTGCACGACAGTTTACATTGTTCGCCTAAATTAATGATCTACCCAAGTGCCTCACAGAAATTTAGGTATATACTGTAAACGATGGTGCTTTTCTATTAGCGGGATTTTCTATGTCGAGTATCTTAAATACGGTCGATCAGCGTACCAATTTGGTGGGAGAGAACCGCCTAGAACTGTTGCTGTTTAGTTTAAATAGTCGACAGATTTTTGCGATCAACGTATTTAAGGTACGTGAGGTAATCAAGGTACCGCCAACGACTAAAATGCCCGGTTCTCATCCGAACATTATGGGGGTTGCTTCTCTACGAGGTGTTGCGGTTCCGATCATTGATCTTCGTCGAGCGATTGGTTTTCCTGAAACCAAGCTGGACAATCAAGAGCACAACTTAATCATTACCGAATACAACCGTACCGTGCAGGGTTTTTTGGTTGGTCAGGTACGCAATATCATTAATACCGCATGGACCGAGATTCAGCCACCACCAAAGTCGGTTGGGCGTTCAAACTACCTGACCGCGATTACGCACATTAAAGAGCAAAATCAAAACCATATTGTTGAAGTGATTGACGTGGAAAAAGTGCTCGCTGAAATCATCGACTATGATGTCTCGATTTCTGAACATGTGTTAGATCATGACATATTAGGTGAAATGGTTGGGCGTAACATTTTGATTGTTGACGACTCTTCCACCGCCCGTAAGCAAATTAAAGATACTTTATCTCAACTTGGCTTAAATATTATCGAGTGTTGGGATGGTTTAGAAGCCTTGAAGCTACTAAAATCATGGTGTGATGAAGGTAAAGATATCAATCAAGAGCTGTTGATGATGATCACCGATGCCGAAATGCCAGAAATGGATGGTTATAAGCTGACTTATGAAGTGCGTAACGACCCGCGCATGGCGAGTTTGTACATTACGCTGAATACCTCACTCAGTGGTAGCTTTAATGAGGCGATGGTACAAAAGGTCGGTTGTGATAAATTCATCTCCAAATTCCAGCCTGATTTACTGGTGCAAGCGGTACAAGACCGATTACGTGATACCTTATGATCCGCGTATAACGAATGACTAAAAACCCCGTCGTTGATATCGAATTAGCGACGGGGTTTCTATTTTCCGAATGAATGTGTTTGAAGTGGATTATTTCGGTTGTGCGTCAATACATTGGCCATGCACGTGTTGGCTCTCTCTGGCCATTAAATAGAGATAAAGCGGCATGATCTCTTGCGGTGTTTTCAAGCGGTTAGCATCTTCTTGTGGATACGCCTTGGCGCGCATGGCGGTGCGTGTTCCACCAGGATTAATCGCGTTGACTCGTAATGGGGTATCACGTAGCTCATCGGCGAGGATCTGCATCATCCCTTCAGTAGCAAATTTTGAAATAGAATAGCTGGCCCAACCTGAACGGCCACTGTGACCGACCGTCGAGCTGGTAAATACGATTCGACCTTGTGGCGAGCGCTTAATCAAAGGTAAAGCGGCTTGAGTAAGCAATAATTGAGCTTTGACATTGACTTGCATCACCTGATCATAAGTGTGTTCGGTAATCGCTTCAAAGGGGCTGATTTCGCCTAATAACCCAGCGCTATGCAATAACCCATCCAGTTGACCACATTGCTGCTCTATATCGTGGATCAAGGTTTGGTAATCGTATCTGCTGGCCTTTTGCATATCTAAGGCGATCACTCGGGCTTCAGGGTATCCAGCACTAACAATTTCAGCGTAGGTTTGTTGCAGTTTTTCTTCGCTGCGGCCTAGCAAAATGACCGTTGCGCCATGAGCTGCATAAGTGAGAGCCGCTTGTTTGCCGATACCATCACTGGCACCGGTGACTAAAATAACCTTATCTTGTAAAGCATCAACAGCAACAGAGTAATTCACGTCAGATTCCTTTTGGTTATAATCTCGAATCTAATCCAACTTTGGCAGTTCAACCGTTCGAGATGAGGTTTTACTTTAAGTCTTTGTGACAAGGTGGTTACAATACACCAATTCGTATTAAAGAGGATGAGCACTTTGGAATTTTTATTAGATTACGGGCTGTTTCTAGCCAAGATTGTCACTGTGTTGGTGGCGTTAGTCGTGATCTTGGTGATGATAAAATCGGGTGGTGGTAAATCAGGCGCCAATAAAGGCGAGCTAGAAATCACCGACTTAACCGAGCAACATAAAGCAACCGTAGAGCGTTTAGAATCTTATCTGCATGATGAAGCGTTTTTGAAAGCACGCGATAAAGCAGAGAAGAAAACGGAAAAAGAGCAGAAAAAAGCCAAGCAAAAAGCACTCAAACAGGCAGAGAAAGAGGGTGAGCTAGACTCTAAACGCGAACCGCATCTATTCGTGCTCGATTTTCATGGCAGTATTGACGCCAAAGAAGTCAGTTCATTACGTGAAGAAGTGACCGCAATTTTGGCCGTGGCTCAACCAGGCGATGAAGTGCTGGTTCGGTTAGAAACCGGTGGTGGCATGGTTCATGGTTACGGACTGGCCTCATCACAGCTTGATCGCCTCAAAGCCGCTCAGCTTCCTTTGACGATTGCCGTCGATAAAGTGGCTGCCAGTGGCGGTTATATGATGGCGTGTATCGCCGATAAAATTGTTGCTGCGCCGTTCGCAATTGTCGGTTCAATCGGAGTTATCGCTCAAATTCCTAATTTTCATAAATTACTTAAACGCAATGATATTGAATTTGAACAGCTTACCGCTGGCGAATACAAACGAACTCTGACCATGTTTGGCGAAAACACCGATAAAGCCCGTGAGAAATTTAAGCAAGAGCTGGAAGAAACCCATGGTTTGTTTAAAGACTTTATCCGTGACCACCGTCCAGCGCTTGATCTAGACAAAGTGGCCACCGGTGAGCATTGGTTTGGCAGTCAAGCCAAAGCATTAGGCTTAGTGGATGAGATTGCCACGTCAGATGATTTGATCGTCAACGCATGCAAAGAAAAGACCGTTCTTGCGGTGCGTTATGTGCGTAAGAAAAAGCTTGCCGATAAGCTCGCCGGAACGGCCAGTCAAGCTGCGGATGCGGTACTGTTGAAATTGCTCAGCCGTGGTCAGCGTCCGGTGATGTAATCGCAAGCCATATTTGTGCTAATCAGCGCCGTGACTTGTGTTGCGGCGTTTTTTTATCAGCAGAAACTGAACCAAGCCTAAAACCAAGCCACCTAGAGCGCCTGCTAAATGGGCTTCGGTGGCGACTCGGGCTTGAATCAATTCCGCGGTCATCATGGACGCTCCGAACCACTGCTCCCAAGCGACTTTAGCGATGACGCCAAGCACTAGCCATAAGCTACTGCGGCGGCCGTTTAGCCACTCTAGTAGAGCAAAGTAAGCAAACAAACCGTGCAATACGCCAGACAAGCCGACATACAGCGTCATCTCGGTAAAAAAGATACTTATCCCGACCGATAAACTCAGCATAATTAAGGCGAAGAATAGTGACTTGATGCTAGGCATAAATAAAAAGACGATGACCCAGAGACCCGCAAGGTTCATACCTAAATGAGCAAAGTTGGTATGAGTGAAATTTCCTGTTAGGATCCGCCACCACTGTCCCTGCTCAATCGACGTTAGTTGCCAAGCGCTGAGCTCGGAAAAAGGCGGGAATTGCAAGCCGAAACAGGCTAAGCTCAGCAAAATTAACCCTAGGTAGATATTCACGCTATGTCTCGATATTGTTCTCAATGTGGTAAAGCTCATAAAGTTTGTTTTTGTTCGGCTATCGTGCGTTTAGATTCAGCCATTGAGCTTATCATACTCCAGCATCCTACCGAGCAGAATCGCCCATTAGGCACCGCGCGCATTTTAGCCTTATCGCTCCCTAATAGCCGTTTATTGATCGGAGAGGATTTCACGACACACCCCGAGCTTAATTGTCTATTGGCTGAGGAAGAGGTACAGCATATGGTGTTGTATCCTAGCCAGCAATCAATCTGCGCTTCAAGCAAACCATGGGTTGGTCGGTCTCATAAACTACGGGTCATTTTACTCGATGGTACTTGGAAGAAAGCGTATAAAATGTGGCAGCTATCGACCAATTTGCATGGGTTACCGTGTTTGCATTTGCCCACGGATCTCGAAGGTAATTACCGGATCCGTAAAGCGCCCAGTGAAAATAGCTTATCGACCGTTGAAGCGGGTTACCACCTATTGCAGTTGGCGCAACCAGAGCAGGATTATTCACCACTACTGACGGTGTTTTCACAGATGATCGATACCCAGATTCAGCACATGCCGCCAGAGATTTTTGCTAAGCACTATCTTCAAGATCAATAAAAACGCCGAACTCACAAGCTATGGGCGGAAAACAGTTCTTGATGCATCCTTTGCGCATAGCCGTCGGTCATGGCGGCAATATAGTCACAAATCACCCGCATCCCACCACCGAGATGCTGCTCTGCGCTTTGCCATTTTTCTTGTGTTCCATGAGGCAATAAACGTTCAGGGTCGGCGGCCAGCGCTTCAAATAAATCCATAATAATTTGTTGGCCTTTATATTCAAAACGCTGAACTTGTGGCACTTGAATGACATATTGGCTGACAAATGACTTTAAGACTTCCAACGCATCGGCCATCGCTGGCTGTAGATAAGCATTAAACGCCAGCAATGGGCTTGCAAATGGATGATCGACCGGATGAATGCTGATACTGGTTAATAGCGCGTTGACCATGCCGCCTATCGCATCTTTACGAATATGATGCTGGCCGGAAAATAGCATGTCAGTGAGCGTATGAGCATGCTCTGCAAACCAAGCGTCGCCACTGTTAAGCAGTGGGATTTCCGCTGCTTGCTGCCACTGCGCTTTGGTGACTAAACCAAGCACAATCGCATCTTCTAAATCATGCACTCCGTAAGCAATGTCATCGGCAAGCTCCATAATCGAGCAATCTATCGATTTAAAACGGGTTTTCTTATGCTGATAAGGGGCGCTGACTTGGTCGCGCATTTCACTCAGTTGTTGCCTATCTTGTTCACTCAGCGGTGAGAGAACCCACTCAAACCCTATCTGATCACCATCATAAATGCCCTTAGCCGGAGACCAAGCTTTGGCTTTTAGTTGTCGCTGGTGGGGCACGGCTTCAGGAATTTTCTCAGCGCGAGTCTGACTTAATAGTGCGGGATATTTTAATAGCCCCAGCAGAGTACGACGTGACAGATTCATCCCATGATGCTCTGTATAAGGCTCTAAACTGGTGACAATCCTAAACGTCTGCGCATTGCCTTCAAACCCGCCATGCTCACGCATCATATAATTGAGCGCCACTTCACCGCCATGCCCATAAGGCGGATGGCCAATATCGTGAGCAAGGCATAACGCATCAATCAAACTGTCAGAAGGTAACAGACTACGAAATTCTGGCTGTTTAAGTTTCAGCTGAGCCACAATGCCAGTACCAATTTGCGCGGCTTCTAAAGAATGGGTTAAACGCGTGCGGTGAAAATCATTTAAGTAGGTACCATGGACTTGAGTCTTGGCTTGTAAACGCCGAAAAGCCGCCGAGTGGAGGATCCGCGCTCGGTCGCGCTGAAAAGGGCTGCGATGATCGTCACGGCGAATCTTATGTTCATCATCATTACGCGCGTGCCATTCTGCTGGAAGGGTGATCTGCATACTGAGCGACTCCTAAAGGATTTTTATAAAACTGATACCCTTTCTACCTGCAACTCCAAGTTGTTTGGGTACATAAGTTGTTTAGCTACAGGTAGATTAGCTTATTTCGTCGAGTGTTAATTCAAAACTTGGAGCAAAAGTTTGCAGAAAGTAGACCATTTCTGGGGTCTGACGCTCTTTTAGCGTAACATCCAAGCGCTTTTTAGCCAGAGCGTATTCATGGTTGCCAGCACTCAGCTCTTCCAAACATTTCAGATAGGCGCACAAACTGTCGGCTTGTTTGACGATGGTGGCATCTTCACTGTGAGCCGCTTCAGTGAGTAGAAAAGGTTTAAAATCGTCTTGAAACTCTTCCGGCAACATGGCCAGTAGGCGCTGTTCAGCGGCGGCTTCAATTTTTTTATATTCTTTAGCAATATCAGGGTTAAAGTATTTAACGGGTGTGGGCAAATCGCCAGTTAACACTTCACTACTGTCGTGATACATGGCCAATAACGCGATACGCTCAGGGTTGAGCTGCCCGGCAAACTTCTTGTTTTTTATCACTGCCAGCGCATGAGCAACAAACGCGACTTGCAGGCTGTGTTCAGAAACGTTTTCTTTGGAGATAGAGCGCATCAGCGGCCAGCGTTGAATTAATTTCATCCGTGCGAGGTGAGCAAAAAAGTGGCTCTCTTTCATAGCAATAGACATCCTTGCTTAATGGGATTGATGGATCTCGTCAACTGAGTATAACGTTATCTCTCTATGACTTGAAGTTACCACTTTGCCGCGACAAACTTGCAGCGGCAGTGAGTAGAGTGACATTCGTTCACCAGGGTAACGTGTTTTTATGTTTATGGGGATATGAGAGCCATTGATGGCTCTCACCAAAGGTTAGCCTAGCGCGGCGTAAAAGTTTGCTCGATAGATTGGTCATATCACAGGATGCGTAGCTGAAACGTTAAGTTATTCAGAAAATATTTAGTCCAAAGATATCTTTTACAACAAAAAGTACTTTTTCCGTCTTTTCTCTAGATACTTGGCTACCTTTCGCCAATATATCAATTAATTGAGCCTTATCACTTAAAAACTCAGCTCTTCTTGTCCTTATTGGTCTGAGCATATCTTGTAAACATTCCTCTAATACTTTTTTTGTCGTGCCATCTCCGAGCCCACCACGTTGATAATGATCTTTTAGCTGGTTGATATAGTTTTGATCGGGGTGAAACGCATCGAGGTACCTAAATACAATATTGCCTTTAATAGTACCAGGATCTTGGATTCTGAGGTGGTTAGGGTCGGTATACATAGATTTCACTGCTGCGGAGATCTCTTTTTCAGTCGCGCCAAGATTAATGGTATTTCCCATTGTTTTAGACATCTTATTTTTACCATCTGTGCTAGGTAAACGTGATGCATTGCTTAACAAGGGCCTACACTCGTTCAAAACGATTCGTCCTGCTAATAAATTAATCTTTCTAACTATCTCATTAGTTTGTTCAAGCATTGGCAACTGGTCATCCCCAACTGGAACCAATGTTGCGTTAAAGCCAGTAATATCAGCTGCTTGAGATATAGGGTAGGTTAAAAATCCTGCAGGAATTGATCGTTCAAAGCCTTTGCTTTGTATTTCACTTTTGACCGTTGGGTTTCTCTCTAATCGACTGATTGTCACAAGATTGCTGTAGTACATAGTCAATTCAGCAAGAGCAGGAAGTTGTGATTGAAGGCAAATTGTCGTTTTACAGGGGTCGATACCAACGGCAAGATAATCCGCGACAACATTCAGAATATTAGATGATACTTTGTTCGGATTGTGAGCATTGTCTGTAAGACCTTGCATATCAGCAACAAGAACAGTTTGCTCGTGAATATCTTGTAAAGCGACCCGTTGTTTTAAAGAGCCGACATAATGCCCCAAGTGCAATGGGCCAGTAGCTCTATCGCCAGTTAAAATTACTTCCGATTTTTCAGTATATTGAGTTGTATTCATTGATGGATCTCCTAGTAAAAATAGATTGCTACTGGAGATACAAGAGAAATTACAGTCTTAGCTACCTTCCAGCAGCTTAAGAATGTAAAAATTCCGTGCCGCTCTAAATAGAGCGCCACCAGAAAAATAATGATGAAGGTTTGGAAATGTTTTTCATTTTTGCAACTTATCAACAATTCTTTTGAAAGACAATCTAAACAATGGTTACTTTCTATTGAATTGAAAAAGCGGTTTTAGTTGATTTACGATCTGTATGATGAATATCAATAACGCTGGTTCTGTTTTTACTCTGATGGCTAGTCTCGTTTTTGCGGTAGGCGTACGGTTACATTGGTCATCTTCGCAATTAAGCTGCCGACTCTTTGGCGCATATCACGTCTATCGACAATCATATCTAGAGCGCCATGCGCTAAGAGAAACTCACTTTGCTGAAAATTTTCGGGTAATTTTTCGCGAACGGTTTGCTCTATCACTCGGCGCCCTGCAAACCCGATTCTTGCTTTTGGTTCGCCAATATTAATATCACCCAGCATCGCTAAGCTTGCAGAGACACCACCATAAGTTTGATCGGTTAGGACAGAGATATAGGGTAATTTAGCCATGACTAGTTGTCTGAGAGCCGCGCTGGTTTTGGCCATTTGCATCAAAGCGGTGAGTGACTCTTGCATTCGAGCGCCACCACAAGCAGAAAAACACACCAATCCACACTGGTTATCAATCGCTGTGTCAACTGCCCGCACGAAACGTGCTCCCACCACAGAGCCCATTGAGCCAGCCATAAAAGAGAATTCGAAGGCACAGGCAACAATAGGTAAACCCATTAGTTTCCCTTTCATTACCACTAGTGCATCTTTTTCTCCGGTATTTTTCTGAGCGAGAGCAAGGCGTGTTTTGTAGCGTTGTAGATCTTTAAAATTGAGCACATCTTTAGGTTCATATTCACTGCCAATTTCAATTCGATCTTCGCTATCCAAAAAATGATCCAAACGTTGACGGGCAGTCATTCTCATATGGTGATCACATTTGGGACACACCGCCAAATTTTCTTCCAGTGCAATCCGGTATAAGATCTGTTCGCAAGCAGGGCATTTAGTCCATATTCCCTTGGGAATGGATGCCTTGCGATTACTAATTCTATTCTTTTTGTCTAATAGTCTTTCTAACCAACTCATGGGAAACTTTAATCTAGTTAACTTTAGTAAAGGGTATTGTATAAGCCTATTTCTGGTAATAAAGTGTTGATTATTGGTTTTACAATCCCACCTTATGGGACTAAGTGCGATGCTTGATAAGATTGATCCGCAGTGGTTAACCAGTTTTCACTGTGTTTATGAACACAACAGTTTTAAACGGGCTGCAGAATTTTTAGGGTTACCGACATCCAACGTCAGCCGTCATATTGCGTTATTGGAGGAGCGATTAGATACTCGATTATTTACCAGAACCACACGCCGAATTGCTTCAACAGATGCTGGAGAGCATCTTTATTTGTGTACGCAGCCATTGCTGGATAAGCTTAATCAGGCTCTTGAAGAGGTCGCTCAGCATTCTCATGCCGTTGTGGGAGAATTGAAGATTTTAATGCCAGATTCGCCAGCTTTAGCCGAGGCCGTGGTTTCTTTTTGTAACCAGTATCCGTCAGTTTCATTATGTTGCGATACCAGTATCAATCCGAAAGAGGATTTATTGGACGGTTTTGATATTGTGTTAAGTTTTCAGCGGGGAAAACTTGAAGACAATAGTTGGGTAGCTAGGGAAATTCAACGCTGGCCAAGTGCTGTGGTGGCCTCCCCCAAAATCCTACAACGTTTTCCCAGACCTTTTCAGCTTGCCGATTTGAAACAGGTTCCCTGTATCAATAGTTTTACTGTATTGCATGGCAACCCGTGGATATTTAAAAATGCTAAAGGTCAGTTGATTACGCAAAAAGTAGCGTCTTCGTTTAAGGTCAACAGCGGACATCTTGCAAAAACAGCGGCTATTTCTGGTTTAGGTTTTGCGATATTACCTAGGGCATTTTGCCAAGCAGAGATACAAGCTGGCATGTTAGAGGTCATCGAGATGGAATATCAGCCTGACGATCTCGTGCTGTATGCTTTTTATGCTTCCCGCCGGCATTTAGCGAAAAAAATTCCGATCTTCATTGAACATCTAAAATATCACGCCAGTCTCGTTGCTTGAGAGGTAAACAAACCTGCTATATTGGCTTATTAAGAAATGAGCGCAGGATGATTCACTGCGCTCAAGACGGTTTGCGGTATTATAGGTGAAAATCTATTGACTATAAGTACTTAAAAAACGTTCGAAGCGGCCGATGGCGACTTCCAAATCCTCAACGTGCGGTAAGGTTACGATGCGGAAATGATCCGGCTTTGGCCAGTTAAAGCCAGTGCCTTGCACCAGTAGTACTTTTTCTTGGATCAAGAAGTCTAAAATCATTTTTTGATCGTCTTTGATACTGTATTTTTTGGTATCAATTTTCGGGAATAAGTACATCGCCCCTTTGGGTTTCACACACGAGACACCAGGGATTTGGTTGATCAGTTCCCAAGCGCGATCGCGCTGCTCCAACAAACGGCCACCAGGTAAGATAAGCTCATTAATACTTTGATAACCACCAAGGGCGGTTTGAATCGCATGCTGCATCGGCACGTTAGCGCATAAACGCATCGAGGCGAGCATATCAAGGCCGGCGATATAGCCTTCGGCTTGATGCTTAGGGCCAGTTAAGAACATCCAACCACCACGAAAACCACATACGCGATAAGCTTTTGATAAGCCGTTGAATGTTACCACTAATACATCTTCGGTTAGTGTTGCGACTGAAGTGTGTACGGCACCATCGTAGAGAACTTTATCGTAAATCTCATCAGCAAAAATCATCAACTTATGTTGACGAGCAATCTCAATCACTTCCAGCAAGAAGTCTCGGCTGTACACTGCGCCGGTCGGGTTGTTGGGGTTGATGAGAACAATGCCACGAGTTTTAGGGGTGATTTTCTTTCTAATATCATCCAGATCCGGATACCAATCGGCTTGTTCATCACACAGATAATGCACCGCAGTGCCGCCAGAGAGAGCCACCGCAGCGGTCCATAATGGATAATCTGGAGCTGGGACTAGCATTTCATCGCCGTTGTTGAGTAACGCTTGCATTGACATGACGATCAGTTCAGACGCGCCATTACCAATGTAGACATCTTCGACATCGAGGCTGCGAATACCGCGTTTTTGGTAATACTGAACCACCGCTTTACGAGCGGAGTAGATCCCTTTTGAATCACAATAACCTTGGGAAGTAGGGAGGTTGCGGATCACATCAACTAAAATTTCATCTGGGGCATCGAAGCCAAACGGGGCCGGGTTGCCGATATTGAGCTTTAGTATTTTATGCCCTTCTTCTTCCATGCGTTTAGCATGTTTGAGTACTGGACCTCGAATGTCGTAGCAGACATTATCGAGTTTTGACGACATCCCGATATTTTGCATTGTAAAATTCCTGAAATTTATTAAAAAACTTTATTAAACCAGTCTAGATTGCCTTTTTTAAGAATATAAATCTATAGCTAAGGGGTTTTCGTGACGATATTCTTTAGGGCTGAGGATTAGCGATATCAGTTCAGTAGATGCCTTGATGGGTTTTAATGGCCCACAGTAATGTTAAATAGTTAAATAGATCCCTTCAGAGGCGGGAGAAGGTCAAAAAAGAGCAGTCGCAACCTTGATTTACGCTAACGCTGTCAATAGAGTAGCCGCTGTTAATCGAATCTCATAGTCGACGAGGTCGCTTTGTCTCATTTTCATCAAGCCATTGCTCGGTTGATAGAGCAAATCAAGAACGCAAAGGATAACGACGTTCGTTTTGTCCAAACATTAATAGGACCACCGCCTTTTGCATTGATCGATTGGCTTGAAGCCCAGCCTCTATTTCCCAAATTTTATTGGCAGTCTCGTGATGGACGCGAAGAGGTGGTGGCTGTTGGTCAATTGTATACCTTTACCGAACCGGCCCCTGCTTATGCGATATTAGGCGATAATCAGCGCGTTTGGGGTGGGCGCTCGTTTGATGGTCAGACCGATAAAAATCGGCGTTGTATGTCATCGTTTTTTTTCTTACCGCAAGTGGAAATTATCCGTTTTGATCAGCATTGGAGCGTAGCTGCCAATTTTATCGCCCAAGATCGCCAGCGTACGTTAGCCACCTTAACGAAGTTACACGTCGATGTTGACGAATTATCGCGCTTACACAGTCAAGTGTTAGACGTTGAACATCTGCCTAGTCCAATCGATTGGAACCAATTAGTCGGTCAGGCATTGGCGGCGATTGAGCAGCAGCAGTTCAAAAAAGTGGTGTTGGCTCGCCAAACGCGTTTAACCCTTGATAACCCAATCAGCGCTGCGCAATTACTCAAAGCCAGTATTGCTGATAACCAACGCAGTTTTCATTTTTTATTAGCTCTAGACAGCAAACACAGTTTTATCGGCTCAACACCAGAGCGTCTATACTGTCGCCAAGGGCAAGAGTTACAAACGGAAGCTTTGGCCGGAACCATTGGCCGTGGCGATACGGCTGAGCAGGATCAACAACTGGCGGATTGGCTCATTCATGACGGTAAAAACCTCAATGAAAACCAATATGTGGTGGATGATATTATTGAGCGTTTAACGCCTTTGGCTGAGCAGGTTGAAGTGGAAAGCAACGCGCAGTTACTGACGCTGCGTCAAGTACAGCATTTAAAGCGTGATATTGTCGCGCAGCTCAAGCCAAGCGTGAATGGGGTGCAGCTACTAAGCGCGCTACAACCAACCGCTGCCGTCGCGGGATTGCCTCGCCAACCTGCGTTAGATTTTATCACCGAACATGAACCGTTTGCTCGCGGTTGGTACGCGGGTTCGATGGGCTATTTTAGTCATCAACAAGCGCAATTTTGTGTCGCTATCCGTAGTGCGTTGGTGGTGGACAATTGTGTTCAGCTTTATGCGGGTGCCGGCATTGTACCGGGCTCTATCGCTGAGCATGAATGGCAAGAGCTGGATAAAAAAATGTCCACCTTACTCAGTTTGATCACCAATCAACCACCATTAGGGACCGCCTTATGAATCAAGACCAAGCATTACTGAATCGAATTTGGTCGCAGACTCTATTAGAAGAGTTGACTCGCTTTGGCGTTACTCAAGTGTGTATCGCGCCCGGTTCGCGTTCGACGCCACTGACTTTAGAAGCCGCGGCTAATCAACAACTGCAAATCCATACTCACTTTGATGAGCGTGGTCTAGGATTTTTAGCCCTCGGTTTAGCCAAAGCCAGTCAAGCCCCCGTGGCGGTGATTGTCACTTCCGGCACCGCCGTGGCTAATTTACTCCCGGCGATTGCTGAGTCGAAATTGACCGGAGAAAAACTGATTGTGTTAACCGCCGATCGTCCGCGAGAGCTAGTGGATTGTGGGGCTAATCAGGCGATCGTACAAAATAATATTTATGGCTCGCATGTGACTCAAGCTATTGATTTGCCAAGCCCAACCTTGCGTTTACCATTATCTTGGTTATTAACCACACTGGATGATGCTTTGCATCAGCAAGCGATGTTTGGCGGCTCGGTTCATATTAACTGTCCCTATCCAGAACCGCTTTATTCCAGCCATGAGCGTGAGTTATACGCCGACTATCTCGCGACGGTTGATGAATGGCGTCAAGGTCAGCAGCCTTACAGCCAACGTTATCAAACCCTGAGCGCATCACTGCCAAGTGATAACGCACTGTTAAGCCAAAAAGGGTTAGTGATCATTGGCTCGCTACCGTTAGTTCAAGCTCAGGCAGCATTAAGCTTTGCCGAGCAACTTGGTTGGCCTGTGCTGTGCGATCCTCAATCTGGGGTGAGCAGCGAATGGGCCCACTACGATTTATGGCTACAAAATAGCACGGCAAGGGCGCTGCTGAGTGAATGCCAGCATGTGGTTCAATTTGGCGCTCGAATCGTTTCCAAACGTTTAAGCCAGTGGTTAGAACAACAACTGATAAAGACTAACTGTAATTACACCTATGTTAGCCCACAAGTCGCGCGCAATAACCCTAGCCATGCGGCGCAGCAGCATTGGCTGTGCGATGCTCTATCTTGGGTTGAGCATCAATTGGCTAAGCAGCACCCATTGCAAACCCTACATGCTGGTTGGGCTGATGAGCTGAAAGCGTATGCCTCAAGCATTGCCCAGCTTGCAAAGCTGCATCTATCGCAACCTCAGTTGAGTGAAGTGGCGGTGGCTTTGGATCTCACCGAGCGTGGCGCTGCCAGTACTCTGTTTATTGGTAATAGTTTGATCGTGCGTTTAGTGGATATGTTCAGTGAGCTCAAACAGCGTGAGGTATTTTCCAACCGCGGCGCATCAGGGATTGATGGACTGGTGGCGACGGCTGCAGGGGTTCAGCGGGCATTGAATAAGCCGATGTTGATGCTGCTCGGTGATACCTCACTCTTATATGATCTCAATTCGTTAGCTTTAGTTCGCACGCCACCACAGCCGCTGGTGATTGTGGTGATCAATAACGATGGCGGCGCAATTTTTGATTTATTACCTGTCCCCGACGATCAGCGCTCGGCATTATATCAGATGCCACATGGCTTAAATTTCGAGTTTGCGGCTAAGCAATTTGCCCTCGATTATCAAGCCCCAGAAACCCTAGTGACTTATCAACAAGCCATTGATCAGCACTTAAACGCCGGAAAAGGGACGTTAGTGATTGAGGTGATAACCCCATCACAACAAGCCGCTGAACATCTTAAGCAACTGATATCACAAATTCATGCTTTATAGTCAGTGGTTAGCGAAGATTGAGCCGATTCAACCAGCACAGAATAACCCTGTGCAGCCGGTGGTGGTTTTTCTGCATGGTTTTTTGGGCTCAAGTCAAGATTGGCAAATGGTTGTCGAGCGGCTGCGTGGCGCGTATTCGCTACTATTGATTGATTTACCGGGACACGGTCAGAGTCACCATCTTGGTTGCAGCGATTTTGCCGATGCTTGTCAGCAGATAGCGCAAGTTGTCACCGCTCATTGCCCACCGACAACGCCTATCTGGTTGGTTGGCTACTCACTGGGGGCAAGATTGGCAATGCTGGGTTGCACTCAGGGCTGGTTTGACGCGCTCAATATTCAAGGCTTAGTCATTGAAGGCGGTCACTTTGGGCTGACGGATGAGCAGGAAAGAAATGCCCGCTGGCAGCACGACCAACATTGGGCCGCGCGCTTTGCTCACCAACCGATTGCTCAAGTTCTCAGCGATTGGTATCAACAAGCGGTATTTTCTTCACTGAATCATGAGCAAAGACAAACCTTAGTCACATTACGTAGTGATAACCTTGGTCCTGCGGTTGCAGGCATGTTGCTCGCCACCTCTCTTGCCCGTCAGCCGGATTCGTTGCCTAAGCTGCAATGTCTGCCGTTTTCGGTCTATTATGTGTGTGGGCAAAACGATGCCAAGTTTTACCAGCTTGCCCAGCAAAGTGATTTGCACTACCACGTTGTTGAGCAGGCTGGACACAATGTTCACCATGAACAACCGCAAGCTTTTGCTCAACTGATGATTGAGTTAATGGCATGTAGCAACGCTGAACGTTAATTATAAACCTAGACAATAACAGTGGAAATTCACCATGGCTAAAACAGTAGGCATTTCAGAACAAGAACTCTATGCTCCCGTTGAATGGCAAGATTGCAGCGGCGATTATCAAGATATTCACTATCACAAATCGGCTGATGGCATTGCAAAAATCACCATTGCACGTCCGCAGGTGCGTAATGCGTTTCGCCCACTGACCGTGAAAGAAATGATCCATGCTTTAGCCGATGCACGCTACGATGAGGGTGTTGGGGTGATCATTTTAACCGGTCTTGGTGAAAAAGCATTTTGCTCTGGGGGCGATCAAAAAATTCGTGGCGATTACGGCGGTTATCAAGACGATAGTGGTACTCATCATCTCAATGTATTGGATTTTCAGCGTCAAATTCGCACTTGTCCTAAGCCGGTGATTGCTTCTGTTGCCGGTTGGGCTGTTGGTGGTGGGCATGTATTACATATGATGTGTGATTTAACCATTGCTGCCGACAATGCTCAGTTTGGTCAAACTGGCCCTAAAGTTGGCTCGTTCGATGGTGGCTGGGGCGCATCGTATATGGCGCGGATCGTTGGGCAGAAGAAAGCGCGGGAAATTTGGTTCCTATGCCGTTTTTACGATGCGCAAGAAGCCTTAGATATGGGCTTAGTCAATACCGTCGTCGCGGTTGAAGATTTAGAAAAAGAGACTGTGCGTTGGTGCCGTGAAGTGCTGCAACACAGTCCAATGGCGCTGCGTTGCTTAAAAGCGGCGCTGAATGCCGACTGTGATGGGCAAGCGGGTCTGCAAGAGTTAGCGGGCAATGCGACCATGCTGTTCTACATGACCGAAGAAGGGCAAGAGGGCCGCAACGCGTTTAATGAAAAACGTCGTCCAGACTTTAATAAATTCCCCCGCAACCCGTAATTCATCGCTTTAGCTCTATCTCTTATCGGTCATATTGGATCCGATGAGGGATAGACGTCTTCCACCGCATTTAACTAAAAGGATCCATCATGCGCAGTGCCAAGCTTTATCAATATCAATTACCCATGGATAGCGGCGTGATCCTTCGTGAGCAAAAATTGACTCAACGTGAAGGATTTATTGTTGAACTAGAGCAAGATGGGAAAATGGGTCGCGGAGAGATTGCGCCATTGATAGGCTTTAGCCGCGAGTCTTTGCAAGAAGCAGGAGCGCTAGCGAAAGAGCAATTAGCCTTGTGGGTACAAGGGAAAGAGGGCCATATCGATAATGGTTTTCCTTCGGTGGCGTTTGGCTTATCGATGGCGCAGATGGAGCTGGCAGGCGAGCTTAGTCCAGAGGGGCAATATCATAGTGCGCCATTGTGTAGTGGCGATCCTGATGAGTTGATCCCGTTACTTAACGCTATGCCAGGTCAGAAAGTTGCCAAAGTTAAAGTGGGTCTCTATGAGCCGATCCGCGATGGCATGCTGGTGAATTTGTTTTTAGAGTCGATGCCAGATCTGCAATTGCGGCTTGATGCCAATCAAGCATGGAGTAAAGAGAAAGCGGCTAAATTTGCTCAATATGTCTCGCCTTCGGTGCGCGGCAGGATAGCGTTTTTAGAAGAGCCTTGTCGCTCACCAAGCGATAGCCTTGCTTTTGCGATTGATAGCGGGATTGCCATAGCGTGGGATGAAACCCTACAACATGCGGTGCAGCAAGCGGATTTTCAGTTAGAAGATTTAACCGGAGCCAAAGCGATCGTGATTAAACCGACACTGATTGGCTCAGTGCAACGTTGCCAAGCTCTGATTGAAAAAGCGCGCAGTTTGGGCATTCAAGCGGTGATCAGCTCGAGTTTAGAATCAAGCTTAGGTTTAACTCAGCTTGCTCGGTTATCCCATTGGTTGTTGCCAGAGACCATCCCCGGTTTAGATACGATCGGTTTATTTAAAGCCCAGCTAGAAACCCCTTGGCCGGGCTGCGCCTTACCAATCCACAGCTTAGATCAACAAACACTTGTGTGGCAATCCGCTTAATGAATACTCCTTGGCGACAGTGGCAGCAGCGCGATCCGCAGCGTATTGCGTTGCTGCTTGAGCAGCAAACACTCAGTTGGCAGCAAGTGACCGAACAAGTGGATCAGTACGCCGCCGCACTGAAGCTGGCCGGTTTACGGTCTGGTGATGTGTTAACTTTGGTGGGTAAAAATCAGCCATCAATGTTGTGGTGGCTATTAGCCGCGATGCAGCAAGGGGTGATGTGTGCCATCACTATGCCGCAGCCCGCTGCGCAACTGACAGAAAAACTCACTCGTCTGTATGGCTCTCAGCCTGCTTGGTTATGGTTATCACCATCACTCAACGCCTTGAGCGATGAATTGAAAGCATCTTATCGATCACCACTGCAACTGATTGAGCCGCCTAGCGATCAAGTCTTTTCAAGCGCGGGTTCTTCAATCGCGGTATTAGATAGAGATGGAGATAGAGATGGAGATGGAGGAGTTGCTTGCTCTGCCGCTTATGCGTTGGATAATCTGGCGACGCTTATTTTTACCTCTGGTTCCATGGGCGTCCCTAAAGCGGTGGCTCATACCCATCGTCAGCATTTTGCTTCTGCTGAGGGCTTATTAGCACGGTTTGCGTTTAGCGAGCAAGATACTTGGCTACTCAGTTTGCCCCTTTATCATGTCTCTGGACTGGCGATTGTTTATCGCTGGCTCGCGGTCGGCGGCTGTTTAAAACTGGGTACGGGTCAATTACTCGAGGATATTCAGCAGGTCAGCCATGCTTCTTTGGTGGTGACGCAACTGCAACGACTGTTAGCCAGCCAACAACCCCTCAGCTTAAGCCATGTTTTATTGGGTGGCAGTCATATTCCACTGACCCTCGCTCAGCAAGCGGCTCAGCAAGGGATTGAAACTTGGATTGGTTATGGGATGACGGAAGCGGCGTCTACGGTGACTGCCAAACCGGTAGATGAGACAGCGAGTGCTGGCCAAGTGCTACCGAAACGGCAAGTGAAAGTAGTCGATAGACGAATTTGGATAGCAGGGGAAACCCTCGCCAGTGGTTATTATCAACACGGGACGATTACACCATTAACTAATCAACAAGGCTGGTTTGATAGTGGTGATCTGGGGGCGTGGTATGGCGATGAACTGTGCATTATTGGCCGCGCGGATAACTTGTTTATCTCAGGCGGAGAAAATATTCACTGTGAAGAAATTGAAACCGTGTTAGCTCGTCATCCGCAGATTGAATTGGCGGTAGTTGTCCCCGTGCAAGACGCCGAATTTGGCGCGCGCAGTATTGCCGTGCTGCGTTGTCATTCATTACCCGATCAAAAGCAACTTGGTGAATGGTTGGCCGATAAGCTGGAAAAATTCAAACATCCCATCGCTTACTGGCAACTGCCTGACACTCTGACTGAGAGTGGTATCAAGATTTCACGCCAAGCGGTCAAGAACTGGTTTGCCGATCAGCAAAGTCGCTATACACCACTAGACTAGACCTATCAGCGCCAATCCCCACGTAGCTGAGCGACTTTTTGTTGCATCAATTCGGTGTTGGCCTGTCCACTGCTCACCGCTTCACCGGCTTCAATCTCGATTTTGCCGCGCAATTTACGAGGCAGGCTACAACAAGCACGGCCCTTGTAACGGCTAAAAAAGCTGCCCCATAAGCCTTTAATGGCCATCGGGATCACCGGTACTGGGCTGCGTTTTAAAATCACGTCTATTCCGCGCATAAAAGGAGCGATCTCACCATCACTGGTTAGGCGACCTTCGGGGAAAATACACACCAAATGGCCTTCTTGCAGCGCTTGATCGACTTCAGCAAAGGCGCGGCGAATCGAACTGCGTTTATTGGCACAAATCGGGATCACCCCAGCTCGATTGAGTAACGGCCTTAAGATAGGAATATTCGCGTAATCTTCTTCCATAACAAAGCGGATCAAACGTGGGCAAACCGCGCTGAGCAATAACGCGTCCATATAACTGACATGATTACAGACAATCAGCGCGCCGCCTTGCTCAGGCAGATGGTGTAAATTTTTGTGCTTCATTCGATAAATGCTGTGGGTTAAGGCCCACACCACCAAGCGCAGCACAAAAATAGGTACTTGTAAGAACAGGTAAGTTGTTACTAACACATTGAGCACGGCAAGTAGAATAAACAGCTGCACAATAGTTAATTCAAGTAGGCTTAAGCAGACAATACCGAGTAGTGCGCTGCCCACCATAAATAGCGCGTTATAGATATTTAACGCCGCGATGACTTGTGCTCGTTCAGTGACTTTGGCTCTTTGCTGAAGCAGAGCATAAAGTGGCACAATAAAAATACCGCCAGAGACGCCCAATAACAGTAAATAACTAAACAGGGGCCATAGAGCTTGGTGGCTAATAAAATCACTAAATTGTGTAAAAGGAGGTAAAACAGCGGGAACGCTGGCGGCCATCAGATAGCCAAATAAGCTAATACCTAAACTGCCGAGTGGTACCAGTCCGACTTCGATTCGATGGTTAGAGAGTTTATCACAGGTGAGTGAGCCTATCGCAATCCCAACAGAGAATAAGGCCAGCAAAAATGACACCGCGCTTTCGGTGCCACCAAGAAACAGTTTAGTGAAATTTGGAAACTGGGTGAGATAAGTCGCGCCTAGAAACCAAAACCAACTGATCGCCATGATCGATTGAAAAATGGTTCTGTCTTGTTTGGCAATCGCCAGCGTAGTGCGGGTATGCTGAACAGGACGAAAAGTAAACACCAAGTTTGGATCGCTGGCTGGGGCGATAGGAATAGAGCGACTAGCAAGATAGCCGAGTAGGGCGAAAAGGATAACCGCTCCGGCGGCAATATAATGAGCATGATTGAGCGAAGCGATAACGCCAGCGCCAATGGTACCGAGTAATATAGCGAGAAAGGTGCCTGTTTCCACTAATGCATTGCCCTGAACCAGTTCATTGGTTTTTAATTGTTGAGGCAGCAGCGCGTATTTGACCGGACCAAAAAACGCCGATTGGGTGCCCATTAAAAACAGCATAAACAGTAGAAGACCATAGCTTTGGGTGATAAAACCTATCGCACCAATACACATAATGGCGATTTCAAACAGTTTTACGCGGCGGATAAACCACGATTTTTCGAACTTATCGGCTAGTACCCCCGCTGAAGCAGAGAACAAGAAAAACGGCAGCACGAACAGACCAGCAGCAAGGTTAATAAATAGGTGACTGGAGATGGATAACGTATCCACAGCGGCAAAAGCCACAAACAGCAACAACACGTTTTTAAAGATATTATCGTTAAATGCGCCAAAAAACTGGGTGATAAAATAGGGAAGAAAACGTCGTTGTGTTAACAATGAAGATTGAGAGCTGTGCATGGTTTTGCCTTAATGGTTACCAGTTCGCCAAATATTGGCTCAGTAAATCTTCAATCAATGCTTTACCATCGACCGGCTCAGCGGTAAAAAATTTATCATCAATACTCAGTAACGTAATACCATGCACGCCAGCCCATAAAACGCGACTCGTGCGTAATACTTGTTGTGCACTACGGTGAGGGGCAATGACTTGTAACAGCGACTCTAGCATGGTAGTCATGCCGTTGATTCGTTCTGCTTGCCATTCTGGAAGATCTTCGCCATTCATATTGTGTTCAAAAATCAACTGCCAGCGGTAGGGGTGCTTTTGAGCAAAGTCATGATAACAGTAGGCTAGTTTATACAGCGCTTTTTTAGGGTCTGCGCATTTTTTTACGGCTAACTTAGATTCTGAAGCCAGCTCATCGAGCGTTTGTGCAACAACATGTAAAAGCAGCAAGTTATAGCTACCAAACACATTGACCAAGGTGCTTGGCACATAACCTATCATACTGGCGATTTTTCTTAGGCTAAGTTCATGATAAGAGTGCTTGCTTAAGAAAGCTTTACTGGCTTTTAAAGTAAGAGAGATCAACTCTTCGCGAGTATGATCGTTGCGTCTGGCCATAAGTTGTTGTTAAACCGCATAATCAAAAAAGAACAATGTTCGATATTCTAGAGAGTGTCTGGGAGAGCGTCAACTCAATAAGGCTGCAATATTCTGATACATGTCAGTCAGGCAAAAGGTTTGCTTAGCGTCTTGAAGTGACTATCATGACAAAGAATAAAAGCCTTTTGTACCTAATGACATCCCCTGAGGAAATATATGAAGCGTTTGTTTTCTTTTATGGCGTTACTGATGATCACTGTCATGGTGATTCCTGATGCTGAAGCTCGACGGATGGGCGGTGGTAAATCGTTTGGTCAGAACCATCGAACCGCGCCTGCACAAAATCATCAACAACAACAAGCGACTCCGCAACGTCAGCAAAATAATCAGCAACCTGCTGCGACCAACAGTCGCGGAGGTTTAATGGGCGGCCTGATGGGTGGCTTACTCGCCGGCGGCCTACTGGCTGCGTTTTTTGGTGGTGCCTTTGAAGGTATCCAATTTATGGATATTTTGGTCTTCGGTCTGATAGGATTTGCACTCTTTAAGCTTGCTCGTCATTTTCTGGCAGGTAAGCAGGGTAGCCTTAATCCTCGTCAGCCAGCTTATAACACCAATGTACATCGCCAAAGTTTTGAGCAAGCTCCGGAGCAGGAATTTAAACCAGCAGCGAGTTCTGGGTTTGGTTCAACCATGCATAACGATGTGCCCCATAACTACCCACCTGGTTTTGATAAAATCGCTTTCATTAATGGTTCACGTGAGCACTACCGTATTTTGCAAGGTGCTTGGAACCATAACCAGCTTGAGACGATTGAGGAGTACGTGTCTGAAAGTTTATTCGCTGATCTGAAAGCTGAGCGAGAAAAGTTGGATCAACAGCCACAAACTGAAGTCATGTATGTCGATGCAGAGATTGTTCGTTCCGATTACGATGATCGTAAAGCGCAACTGAGTCTACAATTTACGGGTCGATGCCGCGACTTGGGTTCTGAAACCGAAGAAGAAATTTTAGATATTTGGCATTTAGAGCGTGATTTAACGCAACCTAACGCGCCATGGTTAATTGTTGGTATTCAAGGCTGATTGATATCAGCGTTGGATGATTGATGAACGCCCAAGCTTGTCTTGGGCGTTTTGCTATCTTGAGATAAGCTAATGCTACCGCTCACTATTAAAAAGGAAACATCATGTCAGAAGCGAACATTCAACACTTAACTCAAGAACAACAAGATAAAATCGATGCGGCAGTCTTTCGTCGTCTGTTAGCGCATTTAGATAATAATAAGGACGTTCAGAATATTGACCTGATGATCTTGGCTGGTTTTTGTCGTAACTGTTTTTGTAAATGGTATCAAGCGGAAGCTGAGACGATAGGGGTTGAAATGGATATTGATAAGGCGCGTGAGCGGATTTATGGCATGAGCTATGATGAGTGGAAAGCTAACTATCAATTACCGGCAACACCAGAGCAAGCGGCGGCTTTTGCCGCACGCCAGCAAAATTCTTAATGTTGGTATTATCCCCAAACACTCTATTTTCAGGTGGTTGGGGATAAGTGAAAAGCATTTATCGAAGCAACGGCTATTGTTTTTTAAGATTATACAAAGACGCTAAATCGCCAGTAATTCTCTCGCCATTACTGTCTAATTTCATCAACATGTTTTCACCGACAAAGTATTGATTGGGCGCATCCGATTCCCCGTCTAAGGTGATGACGCTGCCATTGTTTTCCCAGTGGAATTTTCCTTGAGAGACAAATGGAGCTGCTTGCTCTTTACCTTGATAAACTTGAGTAAGTTGATAGGTCAGATCATCATTTAAGACCAAGGTATACTCAATGCCGGCACAATCCGCACAAGGGAGTACGCCTTGATAGGTCCCTTGCCAATCTAAGCTATTGTAAGCGGTATGCTCACTCTTAAATGCTTCATCCATCACGGCTTCATCATCATTAACATCGATGGTCACGGGAGCGGTTTGTGACTCTACAGGGGCAGAGGCTTGCTGTTGATTATCACAGCCAGCCAACACTAAGGTCAGTGCACTGACGACAAAAAGAGATTTTTTGATCATATTCTATACCTTCAATTGAAACGGACGTTGTGATAGCCACCGGCCTTATCTATGAGCCGTTCGACGATAGTGTAAAGTCGTTGGTGACTGAGGTCGTTATTATTCATCAAATGAACGTTAACCGCGTCAGATAGGCGTCATGTTTTCGACATTCGCTGTCAGAGAACGGTCATCGTTAAAACAAAATCCACATAATCAATAGCTTGATGTTATCCCCTTCCTACTTGAAGCTGCAGCGGTGTTAGCTACGTTCGTTCATCCTAATCACATAGTCTGTCTATATTCATGGGGACTCACTTACCGCCAACCTGCAACTCCAAGTCGTTTGGAGATAGATCTATTAATTTTCAATCGTCAAGGATAGCTTTAATCCAGTTGGCCTGTAAGCTGAAACGCTTCTAACTTCGAGGTGTAAGGTGATAAGTCACCAATATTATTCGCTAGCCACTCTGGGTTGTAATAAGTATCCAAATAACGCTCACCACTGTCGCATAATAAGGTCACAATTGAGCCTTGTTCACCGCGCTGTTTCATCTCACTGGCTAATTGAAGTGCGCCATAAAGGTTGGTTCCGGTTGATGCGCCGGCTTTTCTTCCCACGATCTTTTCTAACCAATGAATGGTAGCGATACTGGCCGCATCTGGGATTTGTCTCATCTCATCAACCACATTGGGAATAAAACTCGGTTCGACACGTGGCCGGCCAATGCCTTCAATTTTACTGCCGCACTGAAGGGTTAACTCACTATTGCGCGTTTGGTAATAATCGAAGAATACCGAGTTTTCTGGGTCGACGACGCACAGCTTAGTATTATGTTGCTGATAACGGATAAAACGGCCAATGGTGGCGGAAGTCCCGCCGGTTCCCGGGCTCATCACAATCCAACTTGGAATGGGATGATCTTCCCGTTGCATTTGCTGAAAAATACTATCGGCGATATTACTGTTACCACGCCAATCGGTGGCTCGCTCAGCATAAGTAAATTGATCCATATAATGACCGTTTAACGCTTGCGCTAAGCGGCGAGACTCAGCATAAATTTGATCGCTGCGATCGACTAAATGTGCTTTGCCACCATAAAACTCAATTTGTTCGATTTTCTTACGCGCGGTGCATTTCGGCATCACCGCAATAAAAGGCAGGCCCAATAAGCGGGCAAAATAGGCCTCAGAAATCGCGGTGCTGCCAGAAGAGGCTTCAATAATTGGCGTATCTGGACCAACCCAGCCATTACATATCGCGTACAAAAACAGCGAGCGAGCCAAGCGGTGTTTGAGCGAGCCAGTGGGGTGCGTGCTCTCATCTTTAAGATAAAGATCAATCCCCGCAATGCTAGGCAGATCGAGCTTAATTAAATGGGTATCAGCCGAGCGTTGAAAATCGGCTTCGATTTTACGAATCGCGTTATTAATCCATTGATGGTCGGTACACATGGTGGCGTTCTCACAGTAATGACGAGCAATTGCTCATGAGTTAATGCTGATAATGTACGTTGTGTGAGGGAGAAAAACTTGGTTATCTTGCCTTTGATTTGCTAATTTAAGAGAATTATTTTCTCTATAATATGATTGCTATAGAAATAAAAGGTGGTGGATATGGATCGCATTGATAAACAGTTACTGGCGATGTTGCAAAAAGACAGCACGTTATCACTCAATGAGCTGGCCGATGCGGTCAATTTAACCAGCACGCCATGTTGGAAACGATTAAAAAAGCTCGAAGAGTCGGGGGTGATCAGCCAACGGGTGGCGCTGCTTAATCCTGAACGTTTAGGGCTATCTTTTATCGCTTTTGTGATGGTCAAAACCAGTGATCACTCCCATGAGTGGTATCAACGGTTCGTGAATACCGTGGAGGATTTTCCGGAAGTGATGGAATTTTATCGCATGGCTGGTGAGTATGATTACATGATGAAAGTACTGGTCAAAGACATGAAAAATTTTGACCAGTTCTATAAAAAACTGGTCAATAGTGTCGATGGTTTAAATAATGTCACTTCCACCTTTGCGATGGAGTCTTTGAAATACACCACCGCCTTACCGCTTTAAAGGGAGCGTTTTATTTAAAACGCATTACCCCTTCTTGTACCGCTGTCGCCACTAAAGCCCCTTGCTGGTTGTAAATCTCGCCGCGCACTAAACCACGGGTATTGCTCGCGGTTGGGCTCTCAATTGCATAGAGCAGCCATTCATCCATTTTAAACGGGCGATGGAACCAGATCGAATGATCGATCGTCGCTACTTGGAAATTCGGCGTCATCAGTGAGACCTGATGAGGATGCAGCGCGGTAACCAAAAATCCCCAGTCTGACGCATAACCGAGTAAGTATTGATGAATTAACTGATCATCAGGCACTTCACCATTCGCGCGAATCCATAAATATTGTTTAGGCTCTTCTTTTTGCGGTTTTAACGGGTTAATCACCGTCACAGGGCGGATCTCAATCGGTTTCTCACCGCAAAACGCGTTACGAATTTTTTCTGGCAATAAATGGGCAATTTGTGCCGCCAGCTCAGATTCTGAAGCAAAGTTTTCAGGCCCGGGGATATTAGGCATCGAATTTTGATGCTCAAACCCCGGCGCTTCACCATGATAAGAGGCGGTGAGATAGAAAATAGGTCGGCCATTTTGAATCGCTTTTACTCGGCGGGTGCTAAAGCTACGACCGTCACGTAGGTTTTCTACATCATAAATAATTGGTTTTTCAGGATCGCCCGGATACAAAAAGTAGCTATGGAAGGAATGGACGGTGCGATCGGAATCTACCGTGTAACGGGCCGCCGAGAGCGCTTGCCCAATCACTTGACCGCCATAGACTTGGGGTAAACCAAGGTTCTCGCTTTCACCTCGGTACAAACCTTCTTCAAGCTTTTCAAGCTGTAGTAGGCGTAATAATTCGCTTAGTGGTTTACTCATGACCCTCACCTAATGATGGTTGTTTGTATACCCTTCCTACCTGCAACGCCAAGTGGTTTGGGCATAGACTAAAATTATTTCACTTAAGTATTAGCCACTATTTTGTGAAATGGGTCAAATATTTGTCAAGAGGGAATGTGATTTATGAAACATGTTGAAACGATCCCTCGCCCCTTTGCTGATGAGAGAAACGTCTAAGGTCGCCATTGATACTGGCGTAATAAAATTTTTCCAGATGAATTGATCACAACCTGTTCGGCAAGCAGTAAAGCGTGTTGACGCGCTTTATCGGCCCCGCTCAACGATGACTCACCTCGGCCATTAATCACTCTAAACCAAGGCAGTTTGCTGCCTTGCGGCAATCGGCTTAACACTTTTCCTACCTGACGAGCATAGCCCGGATAGCCCGCTAAATGGGCAACTTGTCCATAGGTCGCTACTCGACCAAAAGGAATTTGGTGCACCACGGCAAAGATTTGTTGAGAAAATTGGTCCATACTCATAAAGCCCTAGTTCAATGGTTACCACGGATAGGTATAAGGAGAGGGTATGATAGTGTCGGTTATGCAATTTATGATCACCATAATCTTAGCGATTGTCTGCGGTCAAGCCCTAGGTTTGAGTGAAGACAATTGGTCATTGATCGCTTTATTAGTCCCAGCACTGTGGGTGTTGCCTCGCAGTGGTAATGCGGGCTTGGTGTTGTTGGGCGGTTTACTGGTCTATGGCTTCACGCTGTCTTACCAGCCAGCCGCATTATCTGTGAGTATGTGGGTTATTTTCCCATTACTGATGGTCGCTTTTTCTGCGCCACGCCATAAAGGGGTAATGGTGATTTGTGGTTTGATCTTGCTGACGCTGCAAGTCGGAATTATGACTACCCAATCAGCTGGTAAGCTTGATGGCACGCCGACAATGACGGTATTACAAATACTCTCGGTGAGCGCGATATGGTGGGCAGTTAATAGTTGGAAATACACGCCTTCATCGGCTCGCCACTGGTGGGCATTATTATTGTTGCTGCCTTTGTGGATTGCTGAATTTACCTTCGCGGTTGTTATCTCATTGTGCGTGACTGGGTTAATCGCCATCATCAATAAACTGGTGAAGCAAAGAGCAGAGCATTGGTCAACGTTATTGTGCTGGACGCTACCGTCGGTGGCGTTTATGGGCATCATGCTTGCTCCTGCTATCGAAGTGCCCAAACCGGTCTTCGTAGTTTGGTTATGTCTACTCGCAACGGCGTGGATGACGGACTACCTACTGAAAAGCAGTGAAGAGCAGATAGAGTAGAACAAAACAGCAGCATCAGCAGTGGATGACGAATAAGATTGTTTAATTACTGCCCAATTAACAAGGGTTTATTGATTTTATGCGGGCTGAGGGTTGCAATAGTGAAGTGGATGCCTGATAATCCTCGCACTCTTTAGCCAACACGCTAAAGCGCTCTATGGAGGCCCTGGTCCTCCCGCAACACTAGTTCGTGAACTTGGTCAGGTCCGGAAGGAAGCAGCCACAGCGAATGACGTGTGTGCCGGGATGTGGCTGGGGCTTCCACCCATCTAGCCTCTAGCGGCACTCAGTACTCTAATACCCCCTAACATCATTTCACAGTTTGATATACTTTTACGGTAAAAATCCTATTTTTTCGCTATGTGAGCCATTTTATATCGTTGGTATTAAAGCAAGCGGTCGAACAAAAATATGTTCTATTGCCGATAACCATAGTTAACACGGTTGTAGGCATTTGTGAGTTACAGCGCTTACTAAATTAGAAAGTTACAGATTAGATGGTGTATTGCAAATCCCCTTTTCAGAAGGGATAGAGACGAGAGTATATCGCATTGTATCTTACCTCTCTTTCCATGTACGTCAGAGAAGCTTTTCACCGCTTATCAAACCGTCGAATCTAGTCGATATACTAATCGATTACATCATGCTTTCGGTGTAATGAGTGTCGGAAGAGCATTCTATATTTATATTTATTTCTGACGAAGTAATCCGTTTCCATACAAGATGGCGTAGCAAACATTCACAGCAGAACTAATGTAGATTAATCTTTGTATTGAGCTGGAGTGGCTGCTACTAGTTTTTTAAAATTACGATGAAAGTGACTTTGATCATTAAACCCTAATTCTGTGGCAACTGATGCAATATTATATCCTTTCTTTAGCAACACCTTCGCTTCATTTATTCGCATGGCAATTTGCATGGCATGGGGGGTTATCCCATAAGATTTTCGAAATGAATGAATTAAGTGGTATTCACTTAACCCAGAGTGTTGAGCAATCTCTCTGATTGAGATATTGTTTTTGAAGTTGTCACGTATAAAACGATGAGCTCTGGCGATATTTGCTTTTGTTAGGCTCAACTCATCGATATCTATGGCGTTGGCATTGCGAAATAAATCGGAGAAAAATTCGATGCTTTCTTCTTCCATTTTTATGTGATCGACATCGTCTATGATTGAGTCTGCCAATGATTGAAACTGCCAGTAGAGCTCTGGGGAATTAGTATGGATAATCGAGAATGGTATGAAATTTTTTGAGGGGTTATCTACAATCATGGATTGTATGTTACCTAACCACTTCGGGCATACATAAAGCATCTTATAGCTCCAATTTGTATCTCGAGTGGGGTTACATGAATGTACTTCCAATGGGTTCACTATGACAAGAGAGCCCATTTCGATTTTGCTTTCCATATTGTTATTAAAATAATCACTTTGACCACAATCTACCGATCCAACAGAAAACTCTTCGTGAGTATGTTTACCATAGCATGCGTTTGAATTTGTGGAACAACGCAGTTCTATAGGAATTATATTGGATCGATAAAATTGCTGTTTAGCCATATCAACGAATACTCTTTCAACTAGATATGAAGAAAGTATATAGAACAGTTAACGCTAATAGTAGTCCCATAGAGATGTTAAACAGCTTGAACTGCTTAGGTGTTTCTATAACAGAACTTATGGTAACCCCTAGTATTGCCCACACTGAGAGCGATATGTAGCAAACGACAAAGAATATGCCACAGAATAAAAGTAATACCTCTAGTCCTACGTTTTGCCCTGTATAAAAAACTGAAATACCAGCAAGCGAAACGATCCATGCTTTAGGATTCAGCCACTGGCACATCATACCCTGTAAGAGCGATGGCGCTGATTTGCTTTCTTCTGAATCTTTACTTTTAGTGGTAGGTTCTTGGGTCGTCACTTTATAAGCGAGATATAATAGAAAACTTCCTCCTACATATGTCATGCCCTTTGCTAAATAAGGAATCTCGGCAATGAATTGCGATAATCCAAAGCCCAACAAAAACAAAATGGATACAAACCCGAAAGTTGCGCCAGTGATATGAGGTATAGTACGGGTATATCCGTAATTCGCTCCAGTAACAGTGGCTAAAATGTTTACTGGGCCTGGTGAGATCGAAGTCACCAAGGCAAAAGCAGCCATCGCTATTAGTTGTGAAATCATTATTGTTCCTTAAAAATCCGTAACTTCGCCAGTGCCATCAATGAAGCGATGTTCTTGTAAATCAACGATTCGATATCTTTTGGGTTTGATCTTGCCAGTCTTGCAATAGCCCGCTTGCCTCTCCCAATATCCCTGTTCAAATTCATCGGTTAAATGTAACTCTGATAGACACTTGACTCCCTTATAGCGATATAATGAGAAATCAACCTATATCTTTACATGCCAAGTAGTAGGAGGGGGGGCAAAAAAACGAACCTAAAAGGAGCGTTCGCTCGTTCATGTAAAAGTTATCAACCCTCTGGTATGCATTAGCAACAAGAAGTAAACATGACTCATTGGATTCAACATGCTCAGAGGCTTGTTCAAAGGTTCTGAATAATAGTACTTCTAATGGGTCCCCAATAAGCCTTGATAGGTACTGAGCTGCATATTGGCTGCTTGAACCTTCAGGTCCCAGCGTAGCTACACAGGTTATTTTCGGAGTTTGCCTAAGCCAAAAAATGCCGTTATTTGGTGTCATTGTATAGTCCTTTTACACAGCAGTAATTGAGCTACACAATAAAACTCTCCTTAACACAAGTATTGTACAAAACTGTTGTTTATTTCCCCAATTTTGAATAATAAAAAGCTAGCTATCAAGAGATTTTATATAGTGTGGATAAGCAATAGGGTGACACTTGGCTGAATAATAGGTTTCGTATACTCAATACAAACTATTTACCCTAAGGTGCCATTTATCGCGAAGTTATTTATATGTCTAGATGAAAATGCTATCAAAACGCATAAAATACCTTATTTTTCTGTCTTGTATGGTTGATGCAGATCAGTTGTCTAACAGACGCAATCCTATCTTCTGCCTTACTATTTTTTATTGAAGCACACCGAACATGAATTTTTTTCACAATCAACATTAAGTAACAACATTGTTAAGTTAATTGAGGGCGAGTTATAACTGAGTCATGAATTGAACGGATGATCATTTGGTTTCATCTGATTGACACGGAAGATAACGCTGATGACTCAACATTTTACTTTTACCATTAAAAAGACTCGTCTTGATGAAAATTATCATCCAGCAGACAACACTCGTATTACCACGAACTTTGCTAACTTAGCCCGTGGTGAACATCGTCAACAGAACTTGCGTAGCGTATTACGCATGATAGACCAACGTTTCAATGAGTTGGCTTGTTGGGATAACCCAACGAGTGATCGCTACTCGGTCGAGTTAGATATTATTTCAGCCAATATCAAAGTAGAAAATAGCAGCGAAACCATTCCATCGATTGAAGTGCTAAAAACCGGTATTTTGGATCGTAAAACCGGTCAACGGATTGAAGGGATTGTCGGCAATAACTTCTCTTCTTATGTTCGTGATTACGATTTTAGTGTCCGTCTACTGGATCACAATAAAGGCAAAGCGCAATTCTCAGTACCAGAAGATTTTGGTCTTTTGCATGGTAACTTATTTAAATCATTCATTAACTCAGAAGGTTACCAACAAAACTTCACTAAGCCGCCGGTGATTTGTTTGAGCGTGTCAGACAGCAAAGTCTATCACCGCACCAATAACCAACACCCAATATTGGGGGTGGAATACCAGCCGACGGATTTATCGCTAACGGAACAATATTTCCAGAAGATGGGCTTAACAGCTCGTTACTTTATGCCGAAAAACAGTGTTGCGCCTTTTGCCTTCTATTTCTTTGGCGATCTGCTGAACGATTACACCAATTTGGAGCTGATTAGCACCATCAGCACCATGGAAACTTTTCAAAAGATTTATCGTCCTGAGATTTACTTTGCTAACCGGGTTGCTGGTGAGCGCTATGAAGCGAACTTGAAAAGCGATGCCCACTCGTTAACGGATATTGTCTATGACCGCGAAGAGCGCACCCAACTGGCGATAAAACAAGGTAAGTATGCGGAAGAAGTCTTCATCAAACCTTATCAATCGGTTCTTGAACAATGGGTCACTCAGTGCGCTTAATCGTCAACCAAACAGTAGAATAGCCAACATTATGACAAAATTACTCCCAACTTCAACGGCAGGTAGTCTGCCAAAACCGACGTGGTTAGCTCAGCCAGAAGTGCTTTGGTCACCTTGGAAATTAGCGCAACAAGAGCTGATAGATGGTAAATACGATGCTCTGCGTATTGCCTTACATGAACAATTAATCTCAGGGGTAGACATTGTCAGTGACGGCGAACAAACCCGTCAGCACTTTGTAACGACCTTTATTGAACATTTGCATGGCGTTGATTTTGAGAATCGGCAAACGGTGAAAATTCGTGACCGGTACGATGCTAGCGTGCCAAGCGTTGTCGGCCCTGTATCTCGGCAGAAATCGGTGTTTGTAGAAGATGCAAAATTTTTGCGTTCTCAAACGGATAAGCCCATCAAGTGGGCTCTGCCTGGGCCGCTGACGATGGTTGATACTCTGTACGATGGTTATTATCAATCTCGTAAAGAGCTAGCGTTTGAGTTTGCGAAAATTCTTAATGAAGAAGCCAAAGAGCTAGAAGCGGCTGGTGTCGACATCATTCAATTTGATGAACCCGCGTTCAACGTTTTTTTTGACGAAGTCAATGATTGGGGGATTGAAGCGCTTGAGCGAGCTATCGATGGTTTAAAATGCGAAACCGCGGTACATATTTGTTATGGCTACGGGATCAAAGCCAATACGGATTGGAAAAAAACCTTAGGCAGTGAGTGGCGTCAATACGAAGAGGTGTTTCCTAAACTGCAACAATCGAATATCGATATCATTTCTTTAGAGTGTCATAACTCTCATGTGCCAATGGAGTTACTCGAATTGGTACGCGGAAAAAAAGTGATGGTCGGTGCTATCGATGTCGCAACCAACAGCATTGAAACACCAGAGGCGGTAGCGGCCACCCTGCGTAATGCTCTGAAATACGTCGATGCTGATAAGCTTTATCCATGCACAAACTGTGGCATGGCTCCGTTGTCTAGAGCGGTAGCACGAGCGAAACTCCACTCATTAAGCGCTGGTGCTGAAATTGTGAGAAATGAACTATTAGCGAAGTCGTAGTGTGTTAGCAAATAGCCACGTATTTAGCTAGACTATGAACAATTGAGCGTTTAAGTGCACGATGCAAGGACAGCCAGTTAATGGATTTTCAGATACAATCGGGAGTGGCAACATGGTAGCGATTTACATTATTTGTGGTATTGCGATGAGCATTGGTTTATTGGCGCTCTATGCACCCGATATTGAAAAATGGTGTGATAAACAATTGGGTAACCAAGACTAAGCTTGGTTATTGAATCTCTTTTTCTTATCAATAAAACTTATTTTTAGTTCTTGCATCATCAGCTACTTACGGTTGCTGGTAAGCACAGGTAAATCCCCATGGGCATCAATCAATACTGTGATTAGGGCTGTTGATTGTAGCATCTAATTAATATGCCATTCGTTATTAAAAAAGGCCGCTTAGCGGCCTTGATAGCAATAACAGAGGTGAGCGCCATATTTACTGGCTTGATGAACTAGTACTACTGGCGGGTTCGATTTTTGCTTGATCGCGGGCTAGCTCTTCACTAAAGGTACGCTTACGGTAAAAGAAAGTGACTACAGTGGAGTTGATAACGATAAACAGTGAGTACATGACGGGGATCAATAAGATTTGTTGCTGTAATTCTCCTGCAAAACTTAGGCTAACCACCAAAGCGGCGAGAGGGCCATTTTGAATGCCGGTTTCTAATGATACCGTGCGCGCTTTTTGCGGATTAAGACCAAGCAAGCGTGAGAAGAAATAGCCAAAATTAAAACCAATCAACCCAACCATGATAACGGCAACATAAACCGTCCAATGAGTGGTAAGCAGCAGTTGCCAGTTACGTGGTACCCAAGTAGCGAGCAAGAAAATAATCACCAATGCGCCTAACACGCCCCCCGTTAATTCAACCACAGCGCCAATATTGGCATTTTTACGCCGTAACCAGATACCAATCAGAGTGGGGATCAGTAGCGCAAACAATAAGCGACCAATTTGATCGGGCGGGATACGCAGCGAATCATCAATCCCTTGGGTATAGAACTGCATCAGTAGCGGAACCATCACAAAAGCCGCTATTGTTGAGCAGATAGTCATCATGATACTCAAGCTGAGTAGGCTACGTGAAAAGTAAGCAAAGATATTCGAGGTAGTTCCTCCAGGCATACAACCAATCAATACCATGCCGACCGTTTGTGCTGGGGTGAGGTTAAGTAGCCAAGATAAAGCAAAGGCAATAAAGGGCATTAGGGCATATTGCGAGCTGAATCCGACCACGATAGCCCTAGGGTGTTTAAAGGCGATCCGAAAATCACGAAAGGTCAGGCTTGCGCCCATGCCAAACATAATGATGATCATCATGACCGATAATAGGGTTTCTTCAAAAGCGCTTAACATGGTGGCCTCCTAATGATCAGAACTGGTGAGTTGGCCAAGGGCCATGGCACGAACATCTTTGCGCAGAACCTTGCCTACTGGCGTTTTCGGTAGCTCATCAACAAAGACCACTTTTTTCGGGACCTTATAAGCGGCGAGTTCATTTTTACAGTGTTTCCTCAAGCTTGCTTCGTCTAATCCTTGTTCACGCAGCACCACATAAGCTTGAACTTGTTCGCCAGTGAGTGGGTCAGGAACGCCGACGACCGCTGACTCCATCACTTGCTCTAAGCCGGCGATGGCTTCTTCTACTTCGTTGGGGTAGACATTAAAACCACTAACAAGGATCAAATCTTTTTTCCTATCCACTAAGCGTAAGCGGCCATCAGGATGCATGATGGCGATATCGCCAGTGTATAACCAACCATCTCGCAGCGCATGAGCCGTTTCTTCCGGTTGTTGCCAATAGCCCTGCATAATTTGCACTCCCTTAGCAATTAGTTCTCCCGGCTCACCAAGCGGGACGGTATGCCCGTCATCATCCACTAAGCGCAACTGAGTACCAGGCGTTGGAATGCCGATACAGTCGGGACGTGGATCGGTTAAGGGGTTAAAACAGAGTACCGGCGAGCTTTCGGTTAGGCCATAACCTTCCACTAAAGGGCAATGAATCGCTTTTTGCCAACGTTCAGCAACCGTAGCATGTAAAGCGGTGCCGCCAGCTAAAGCGGCTTTAAGGTGTTTAGGCGGAAAGGTAGTGAACCACTCTTCATTGAGCAGCGCGTTATACAAGGTATTCACGCTAGTCATCCAACTGATAGGGTAGTTATCAAACGCGCGCTGACAGTTTTGGATAGGTCTTGGGCTGGGTACCAGAATATTATGTGCACCTTGATGCCAAAACTCCAACAAGTTAACGCTGAAAGCAAAAATATGGTACAGCGGCAGAGCGGTGAGCACCGTCTCTTGGCCGCTCGTGACATGTCCTTGAACTAGGCTATCCATCTGCTCTACGTTACCGAGCAAGTTACCATGACTGAGCATCGCCCCTTTGGCGACGCCAGTGGTACCGCCTGTGTATTGCAGCAGCGCGGTATCGGCGCGAGTTAAACCTTGCCAATACTCTTCCACATTGAGCTTATCGTTTTTTTGGCGCAGGCGGCCAAGCTGAATCGCTTGATCGATAGAATGATGGCTCAACTGATGCGTTGGGATCACCTTGTTCCAATATTTTAAGACCAGCTTAAGAATGCCGCGTACTACCGGAGGAAACCACTGGGCTAGAGAGGTGACGACAACGTGCTGAATCGGGGTTTGCTCAATAATGTCTTGCAGTTTATCTGTGAACATATCGCAAATGACAATCGCTTTTATCCCAGCGTCACTGAACTGATGTCTCATTTCACGTCGGCTGTACAGTGGGTTAACGCTGGTTAAGATGCAGCCGGATTTGAGCACCCCGATCACCGCGACGGGTAAGCTTAAACAGTTTGGCATTTGTACCGCAACGCGATCACCAGCTTGCAAGCCAAGTTCGCCGCGTAGGTAATGAGCAAAAGCGGTCGACATCTCATCGACCTGTCCAAAGGTAAGGCTACCGTTCATGCCATTGGGCATACAGGTGGTAAAAGCTTTACGTTGGCGGTATTTGGCGGCCGCTTCACTGAGCATTTCAGGAATACTGCGCCAAGCATGGCTGTCTTTAGCATGGCCTTGATGCAAAGCCAGTTGCTCCGGACTGTAGAGTTTGACCCAAGGGGCTTGGTCATAAATAGCATCGTTAGACATGAAGCGCTCACTTAACAAGTTATCGTTGTTTTGATATCTGACTCATTAACGTATAGCACAAACCACAGAAGGTGCTGATTTTAGTCAGCAATTTCTGAATTTCTATCTTCGGAAATGTGATTTATCCTGACGACTTGAAGCTATGGTGTTGGTTGAAGACGGTTAGCCATCTTTGAATTTACTATTGGATTGACAAGATTGATCGGCGTAGGCAGCTTACTCACCGATCATTCTTTGTCTTATTTATCTGCTATCTGCACACCTTCTCAATCAGTTTTGCTCTTTCGGTTTTTATTCCGCTAGCAGAATTCTTTTTAAGAGCTGCTCTAACTGTATTTGTTCTTGTTCCGTGAGCACTTCTAACATGCGATTCATATTGTCGACATGGGCATTCAAGGCTTGGTCGATCAAACTTTGTCCTTGTTCGGTCAACATCACCTTACAACTTCGTCTGTCTTGATCGCTGGCCATACGCTGCACTAAGCCGCGTTGCACCAGTTGTTCAATGCGTGTACTGATCGCACCGGAAGAGAGCATCAAGGTTTGGTACAGCTCAGTAGGCGTGATGGCGGTATTGCTACGACGGATGGTCGCCAGAATATCAAACTCAACTGAGCTTAAATCAAAGCGCTGGAAGACTTGATCTAATTGAGGTTTCCAAAGTTCATAAGTGCGGTTTAATCGGCCAACAACGCCCATCGAAGAACAATCTAGATCCGGTCTGATATTCTGCCATTGTGCAAGAATGGCATCCACTTTGTCATTTGGCATGGTGTTATCTGATGACATGATCTCTCCCTCTGAATATATCTTTCTGAAAAGATACTTGATTAAAAACCATTTCTCTATTATTTTCTAAAAAGTATCTTTTTTAAGAGATACTTTTATGGAAGTTAACACTACTAAATAGGGTCAAAAATGAATACAACGTCAGGAATTAAGACGATGCTGCTGACTGCTATCGCACCTATCGTATGGGGCAGCACTTATATCGTAACCACCGAAGTACTACCGCCAAATGCGCCACTCATGGCTTCTTTAGTACGAGCTCTGCCTGCTGGGATATTGCTAGTACTGTTTGCTCGAACTTTACCAACTGGAAATTGGTGGTGGCGTTTACCTGTATTGGGCTTTTTTAATATTGGTTTCTTCTTTTACTGCTTATTTTTTGCAGCGACTGAATTACCAGGAGGAATGGCAGCATTGGTGATGTCATTCCAACCTATGTTGGTGATGATGATGAGTTGGATTCTTCTGAGCGCACGCATCACCCCTTTGCAGTGGGCTGCGGGGGGGGTTGGTGTTATTGGGATCGGACTATTAGTGCTTAATCAAACCGCATCTTTGAGCATACAAGGTTTATTGATCGCCTGTTTGGGAACATTCAGTATGGCCTCTGGTGTCGTTCTGACCAAAAAATGGGGGCGTCCTCAAGGCATGTCCATACTTGGATTTACCGGCTGGCAATTATTGTTTGGTGGCGTGTTTTTGCTGCCTACGACCCTGTGGATTGAAGGCGTACCAGAGAAAATTACTGTGCTTAACTACCTCGGTTACGGATACCTGAGTGTGGTTGGCGCTATGCTGGCTTACTTTCTCTGGTTTCGTGGTATTGAGCAACTGCCAACGGTCACGGTGTCCTTTCTTGGTTTTTTGAGCAGTATCTCGGCTTGCTTACTGGGTTATGTAATTCTCGATCAAGCACTCACTTGGACGCAAATTTTCGGGGCAGGGGCGATTTTTATCTCGATCGTGCTGGCTATCCCGCGTTCCACCTCAACCACTTATTCAACAACACTGGCTTGCAGTTTAAAAAGAAATTGATATGAAACGGACTCTTATCTCTGGCAGTCAAAGCGCACACTCACAAAGTTTGAATGTGGCGAGCTACTTGAAAGGCCTTGTAGAACCACATTTTAATCAGATCGAAATACTGGATTTACCGTTTTAGAATGAAGGTGTCTGGCAGAATAGTGATTACTGAGTGCCTACGAGACAGCGCTTTCGTCTGTGCACCGTGACATGGTCAATTTGGGCAAAACGTTTCTATTGCGAAATATTGCTGAACTGATACCGTCAGTGTCATTCGATACATCACAGTACAAGGCAGCGAAATGGAATATTTAGGCGCGAGTGTGTGGATTGCCATAATGTTGGTTTTCATGGGCTCCTTTGTACAGACCGCGATCGGCTTTGGGCTGGCTGTGGTTGCATCGCCGTTGTTGTTCCTGATTTCTCCAAATTATGTGCCAGCACCGATCTGCTTAGTCGCGCTATTTATTTCGGTGCTTAATGCGATGAAACATCGCGAGAGCATTTCGATTGGTGGGTTAAAAATGGCCTTAATTTGGCGTATACCGGGTTCGATTGTCGGTGGTTTACTGCTGATGTGGATTTCTACTCAGGCTTTGGCTCTGTGGCTGGGTTTGTTGGTGCTGTTTGCGGTAGCGGTGAGTTTGCTACCACTGCGTATTGAGCCTAATCCAACTCGGATGGGCATCGCGGGATTTTTCTCTGGCGTATTTGGTACCAGCAGTGGCATCGGTGGCCCTCCGATGGCGCTGTTGCTTCAGCATCAAGAAGCCAATCAACTGCGCGGTAATTTATCGGCTTTCTTTGTATTTAGCTCAATCATCTCGTTGATGGTGCAATGGCCGACTGGGTATCTAACGTGGCACCATGTGTTACTGACACTACCGCTTATTCCTGCGGCTTGGTTGGGCTACGCGCTAGCACGTAAAATCACGCGCTCGTTGCCGAAAGAAAAAATCCGCTTTGCAGCGCTGGTACTTTGTTTAGTCAGCGGTGCAACCGCAGTATGGCATGGATTATTCTAATCATTTATCTTCTCTTCATGATCGCCGAGTTCCAACGTGACGAAATAGCGACAATCTGTGCAACGCTCTTACGTTCACATCAATGACAAAATCAGGAGGAGTAACTCTGATTTTCTCCTCTTGACTTCTCTAGCTGAAATCTCCTAATCTGGTTGCCTCATTTCTTTAGGAGAGTACGCCCACATGAATAACTGAGCCTGTTATCCATTTTTTCATTTACTTTTGGATCGACAGGGTTAGTCGGCGTAGCCACAGTTGGATGCGATCCTTATCGGCGACGATTTTACAGCAACTGCTGCGTCAAAATATGGGCTTTGAAGGCGTTATTATTTCAGACAGCACGAACATGGGGGAATACATACTGAATGTGGTCTAGCATGGTGAGTAACTGATATCTTCCAACCATCCCTTTACCAAGTAACGAATAAACAAAAGCCCGATGTTGAACATCGGGCTTTGTCGTTTTCGGAATCGACTGTCATCGGAAGGCGTTACCTCGGTTTAATCTCCGAGAGGCTGTCTTTCTAAACCGCCACGATAAGAGTCGAGGGCAACCTTGAGTCGGCGAAGTTTATCGCGAGAGCGTCGCTTATGATTAACTGCTAATGACATCGAAAGCACATCAACCAAAGCCAACATCGCGTAACGACAAGCGGATGGTTTGTAGATGAAATCTGTCTCTTGATGCTCGATAGGCAGAACCAAATCGGCTTGCTCGGTCAAAGGCGTGTTTTTCGGAGTAATCACAATGACTTTTACGCCATACTGCTTTGCTAATTGCGCGGTTTCAATGATCGCAGGGGTATAGCCCGTTGCTGAGATCATCACTAACACATCGTTTGTGTCTGCAGTCGCCGCAATCATGCGCGATAACAAACCATCATTATAGGCCACAACAGGATAGCCCAGACGGAACAAACGATGCTGCATCTCCTGTGCTGCAATGGTCGAACCTCCACCCATACCAATACAAATCACTTGTCTTGCGTTGTGTAGCCAGTTCACGGCAGTGTCGATATCTTCTTCAACAATCAAACGGTGGTTTACGTCAAGGGATTGCTTGATCGACTCATAGATACCTTGGTAGCCACTTTGATCAGGAGGCTCAAGGATGAATCGTTGTCCAACCGTTAAAGTTTGTGCCAATTTGATCTTCATATCTCGTACGTTTTTACAGCCAACAGCTTTGGCAAAACGGGTGATGGTGGCTTCACTCACTTCTGCGTTTTCTGCCAGTTCAGTAATGCTAGCATTGGCGGCAGTTTGAATGTCGTCTAGGATCAACTTAGCGACCTTCTTTTCGGCATCGCGCAGCGCACTGAAACGCTCAGTGATTTGCGAAATAATATCGATTTCTAAACTCAAGCTGTGTTCCTATCTTTTACATGGAGGTGATTGTGCCGCCTCTACAGGTTTGACATGAAGTATAGCGAAAAGCTTCACTAAGCTCATCATCAGAAACATGTTTTCACCCAATGAGTGACTTGATACTCATCATCACAAACCGCCACGGAACGCCACTTATCAAACGTTAAACATGGATGAGAGGTTGAGAAAGCAATTATATCACCCACTTGAAGGTCGCTGTTTGCGTCTACTTCGATGAAGGCGTGCTGATCCATCACTGCGGTAGTTAGCGCACTTTCAATAGAGATTGGCTCACCATCGCGGTATGCGCGTTCAGGGATTGGCAACCCGGCATCAAATGCAACGTCACGTTTACCGAAGCCAGCAACTAGCTTAGTTGGCTCAGGGCGAGAAATGACATAAGCCCAAAGCTCTAGAGCCGATTCCAAATCACCGCCTAAATCACACGCTGCCCCTTGGTTGTTTTCAGCTCGCTGCATGACTTTATTTTGTGCGTCTAGGTAAATGCCTGTGTCATGAATCGCGTAGCAACCTGGGCGAATGATGGCGTCAAAATCTTCTAGGTTAGCGAAGCATTCGGAAACCACGTCATACCAAGCAGAGCCTGCGCCAGTAACCAGAGGTTTGGACTCAATCAACTTTTTGCTTTGTAGCTGAGCTGCGATTTCTAATGTGGTGTTGAGGAAGTCACGAATGTCCTGTTCAGCATTGTCACCATGAATGACGCCTTCGTAGACCTCGATACCTTTGAGCGTAAGATGAGGTTGCTGGTGGATGAGAGTAGCGAGTTCAACCACATCTTGCTGGTTTCGGCATCCACAGCGACCGCCTTCGACACCAAACTCAATCAGTACATTAAGCGGCAATTGATGTTCAGCGAACGCACGTTCTAGCGCTTTGACGTTTCGGCTTGAGTCCACACAGCAATAGAAGTTGATCCCATGGGATTTAATCAAGTTGGCGATGATGGTCATATTCGCGCGCCCCACTAGTTGGTTCGCCATGATGATATTTTTCGCTCCGCCGAGAGCCGCAATCTCTGCCTGAGCCGGCGTTGCTACGGTAATGCCCCAAGCGCCGTTTTCTAATTGCTGCTGAAAGAAAGCAGGCGTCATGGTGGTCTTACCGTGCGGTGACAGCTTCACTTTGTGTTGATTGGCGAAACGCTGCATCCAATCGAGGTTGTTCTTTAATGAAGAAGATTTGATCACCGCAGCGGGCAGGGTGATCTCTTCATGGATCAAACTGTGTAATCCTGCCGAATTGCCCGCAACAGGTTGAGCCTTTTCTCCGTAACCTGGCGTGGTAACAAACTCATTATGATAGTTTTTATCACACTTTTGGCGATTGTCTTTCATAGCGCACCTACTTCTAACATGGTTTAACTGATTGATATTAAGTGTTTGTTGCTAACCACCATAAACAATATGTTAAAAAGTATCAAACAAATCTGATTTTTTTTGTGTGTTTCTTCACTGTTTAAATTTCAAGAATTATTAAGATGGAATCATGTTAACTACGGACGAAGAGAGTGAAGTATGCTGTTCGACACCATTATCAAAAGCGTAGAGGTATTTGACGGTACAGGTGCAGCACCATTCATGGCTGATGTTGCAATTCGTCAAGATCGTATTGAGCAAGTAGGTCAGCTAGACGAGCTTTCTGCAAAGAAGGTTATCAACGGTCAAGGTCTTGCGTTGGCTCCGGGATTTATTGATGTGCACACGCACGATGACATCAATGTGATTCGTTACCCTGATTGCTTAGCAAAGATTAGCCAAGGCGTGACGACGGTAATCGTAGGCAATTGCGGAATTAGCGCAAGCCCTGCGGTACTCAGTGGTACTCCGCCAGACCCAATGAATCTATTGGGCAAGCAGGAAGATTTCAAATACCCAACTTTTGCGGAGTATGCGAAGGCGGTACAAGCGGCTAGCCCTGCGGTTAACGTCGCGGCGTTAGTCGGTCACACAACATTACGTAACAATGTGATGGACGATTTACTGCGCACGGCAACCGATGAAGAAATCGACCAAATGCGCCAAACATTGACGCAAGCGATGAAAGAAGGGGCATTGGGTTTGAGCTCGGGTCTTGCTTATGCGAGTGCCAAACAAGCGAACGCGGACGAAGTCATGCGCCTAGCGGAAATTCTCGGTCATCACGGTGGTATCTACACCACACACATGCGCACCGAGTTTGAAGAAATCATCAGCGCAATGGAAGAAGCTTTTGAAACAGGGCAGTACGCCAAAGTGCCAGTGGTGATTTCTCATCTTAAATGTGCAGGTGCAGGCAACTGGGGACGTACGGTAGAAGTGCTGGATTTGATGGACAAGGTTTCTGAGCATCAAGACGTGTCTTGCGATTGCTATCCATATTCCGCTAGCTCTTCGACACTGGATTTAAAACAGGTTACGGATGAAATTGATATCTTCATTACCTGGTCTGAAAGCAAACCAGAGCACGCTGGCAAGATGCTGAAAGACATTGCTGACGAGATGCACTTGCCTCTTATGGAAGCGGCAAAAGCATTGCAACCTGCGGGCGCGGTTTATCACTGCATGGTTGAAAGCGACGTTAAACGTGTACTTAAGTATAAGTTGACCATGGTGGGCTCAGATGGATTACCAAACGACCCGCATCCACATCCACGTTTGTGGGGCACATTCCCGAAAGTCTTGGGGCATTACTGTCGTGAAGAGCAGCTTTTCCCATTGGCAGAAGCGATTCACAAGATGACGGGTATGTCTGCCACACGTTACCAATTAAAAGATCGTGGAGAAATAAGAGCAGGCGCTTACGCAGATTTGGTTTTATTTAACCGTAAGCGTTCACCGAGGTATCTTGACTTACCATGCCTGAAGAAGCATGTGCAGTTTATAGATCAAAAACGTTCGGGTACGGTTTCTTCTCAACGACTGACGTGATGATTTCACTCAGAACTGACAT